>JAGWVP010000181.1 GCA_018970825.1 bacterium
GCGAACACCGACGGCAGCCCGACCTTGGTCGCGAGCGTCTCGTCGTGGTGCATCGGGTTGTAGTCGCCCGAGGCGCCGGCGTATTTCACGAGATCCGTGCGGGTCACCGCCGGGTGCTCCCAGGTCGGGAGCGCGTCGCCCACCTTCACGTCCTGCCACTTCGCCGCCATGGTCACTGTCCCTCCGAGGTGCGGAGCAGGAGTGCGCAGACCCGCTTGCCCTGCTGGTCGTAGAAGGCGCTCTCCATCGTGTAGATCGTGCGGACGCCGTTCTTGCCCTCGCGGGTCCCGATCGACTTCAGCTGGCCGCGCATGGTGAGCACGTCGCCCGCGAAGATCGGCCGGTCGTAGATGATCTCGGTGCCCTCGTGGAGGAGCTTGCGGACGTCCCACTTCACCTGCGGGCCGCCGCCGCCGCCCGGCTCGGCGTCCTGACCGAGCGCGATCGGCAGCGTCGGGGGCGCGATCAGGCCGGGGTAACCGCGCTTCCTGGCCTCGGCCTCGTCGAAGTAGGCCGGGTCGGTGAGACCGAGAGAGCGCGCGAACTGCCGGATGCGCGACTTGTCGACGTGGACCGTCGAAGGGGGCCCCTCCTTGCCGACGAGGGCCTGGTTCGGATTCTCCGCCATGTTCCTCTGACCTCCGCTTGCTTGGCTGTGGACTCGGAAGTGCTCCCGAGGGCACTCCGGCCCGCGACCTTGACCCGAACCCGCCGATCGACGCAAACACCGCCGCCGGCCGCTGGAACCGGGTCGCCCGTCGCGGTAGAGGCGGGGCCATGGCGGTCGGAGATCCACGGTCCCGCAGGTCGTCGGGCGGCCCGTCGCGGACGGGCGCCGCGGCGAAGTCCCCGCGCGACGAGAAGCCCGCGAAGCCGCCCACGCGTCGTTCCCGGCGCCGGGACTCCCGGACGAGCCCGGTCGCGACCCGCGATTCGGAACTGACGACCGCCCAGATCCTCGACGCGGCCATCGAGCTGATCGAATCCGAAGGGGAGAGCGGCGTCCGCGTCCACCAGCTCGCGCGGAAGGCCGGCCGCACGATGGGCGCCGTCTACCATCACTTCGAGAGCCGGGAGGGCGTGATCGAGGCGGCGCGTGCGCTCCAGTTCCGGGGCCGCATCGAGAAGGACGTCGCGGCCATCGACGACATGTCGGAGCGGTGCCGCGAGCCGCAGGACTTCGTCGAAGGCCTGGTCGGGATCCTTCGAGCGAGCCTCTCTCCCGAGCGCCTCGACTTCCGCTGGACGCGGGTCGACGTCGTCGGCTGCGCGCGCGCCCGCCCTCGTCTCGCGGGGATCCTGGGCGCCGAGCAGCACCGCATCGCCGCCCTCACCACGGAGGTGTTCCGCAAGGCGCAGGCCCGCGGCCTCCTGCGGGCGGACGTCGACGTCGAGAGCCTCGCGCTGCTCGCTCAGCAGGCCACGTTCGCGTTCGTGCTCTCGGACATCGATCCCGGAAGCGGGGTCGACGCCGATCGCTACGCCCGCTTCCTCGGCGACCTCATCCGGGGCCTCGCGGCCGACGGCGCCGCCCCCGCGCGCAAGCGCCGCGGCTGAGAGCCGGCCCCCGAGCCCGTAGCGCGTCCGGGCCCCGGTCGCTCAGCCGAGCCCGCGAAGCGCCTCGATCGCGCCGTCGACGTGTGCATCCATGCTGAGTTCGCTCTGGATCACCTTGCGGACGACGCCGGAGCGGTCGATCACGAACGTGACCCTCTTCACCGGCAGGAACGGGAGCCAGCCGCCGAGCCGCGTCACCCCGTACTCCGAGGCGATGCGACCGTCGGTGTCGGCGAGCAGCGGGAAATTGAGCCGCTGCGCTGCGGAGAACTTCCGGTGCGACTCGGCCGAATCCATGCTCACGCCGACGACGGCGGCCCCGAGCGACTCGATCTCGGCCCGGTGGTCGCGGAAGCTGCAGGCTTCCTTCGTGCACCCGGGCGTCGCGTCCTTCGGGTAGAAATAGAGCACCAGCGCCTGGCGGCCGCGGAAGTCCGAGAGCGAAACCCGGCGACCGTCCTCCGTCGCGCCCTCGAAATCCGGGGCTGCCTGTCCCTCCGCGATCATCGTCTGGCTCCTTCGTTCGGGCCGCGCTTGCGCGCGATCGTGAGTCCGTCGGCGAGCGGGATCATCACGCACTCGACGCGCGGGTCGGTCGGCAGGAAGTCGTTCAACTCGCGGAGCGCGACGGTGTCCGACGTCCGGTCGGAGGGATCCACGACCGCCCCGCTCCACAGCACGTTGTCGAACACGATCAGCCCGTCGACGCGCAACCGCGGCAGGATCTCCTCGTGGTAGGCGCGGTACGAGGTCTTGTCGGCGTCGACGAAGGCGAAGTCGAAGGTGTCGCCCGCCGGCAGCGAGCGCAGGGTCTCCAGCGCCGGCGCGACCCGAAGCTCGACCCGTCCGGCGACGCCCGCTCGCTCGAAGGCCCGTCGCGCGATCGCCGACCACTCCTCGCTCACGTCGCAGCAGAGCAGCCTTCCGTCGTCCGGCAGCCCGCGCGCGATCGAGACGGCGCCGTAGCCGGTGAAGGTCCCGACCTCGAGGGCTCGACGCGCGCCGATCGCGCGGACGAGCAGCGACAGGAACGCCCCCTGCTCCGGCGAAACCTGCATCGCGGCGGCGCGCCCGAGCCGTGCCGTCTCCTGCGCGAGCCCCGCGAGCACCGGGTCGCGCTCGCTGCGGTGCTCCGCGACGTAGGCGTGGAGCTCGGGCGTGAGCGCGACGAACTTCCCGGACATGTCGGGAGACTGGGACGGCTGCGTCCGACTGTCAATCGAGCGGGGGAGCGACGGCCCGGCGGGTCACGGACACGGGCCTGCCGGGTCAGAGCAGCGTGCCGGCGAGGATCCGGCTCGCCACCGTGAAGTAGATCATGATTCCGCTCACGTCGACGAGCGTCGCGACGAACGGCGCCGACGCGCTCGCCGGGTCGAACCCGAGCCGACGCAGCACGAACGGGAGCATCGAACCCGCGAGCGTGCCCCAGAGCACGACGCCGACCAGGCTCGTCGACACCGCGGTCGCGATCAGGACGTAGTGCTCGCCGTAGGTTCCGAACAGCCGTCCCCACACGAGGATGCGCAGGAGCCCGATCGCGGCGAGGATCAGCCCGAGACCGAGTCCCGCGAGGATCTCACGGCGCACCACGCGCCACCAGTCGCGCAGGCGGACCTCGCCGAGCGCCATCGCGCGGATGACCAGCGTGGTCGCCTGCGATCCCGAGTTGCCGCCGCTCGAGATGATGAGCGGGAGGAAGAGCGCGAGGACGACCGCCTGCGCGATCTCGTTCTCGTAGGCCTTCATGGCGGTCGAAGTCAGCATCTCGCCGAGGAAGAGCGCCGCGAGCCAGACCGCGCGCTTGCGGATCATCTCGAACATCCCGATCTCGAGGTACGGCGCGTCGAGCGCCTCGGTGCCGCCGATCTTCTGGATGTCCTCGGTCGCCTCCTCCTCGACGACGTCGACGATGTCGTCGACGGTCACGATTCCCTTCATGCGGCCGAGCGCGTCGACCACGGGCATCGCCGTCAGGTCGTGACGCGCGAAGAGCCGGGAGACGCTCTCCTGGTCCATGTCCTCGGGCACCGTGACGACGTCGGTGCGCATGATCTCCCGCACCGGCTGCATGCCGCGCGCCGCGAAGAGCTCGCGGAACGACACGACGCCGAGGATCTCCTGGTCCGCGTCGAGGACGTAGGTGTAGTAGATCGTCTCGACGTCCTCGCGCGCCTGGCGCCGCAGGTAGGTGATGGCCTCGTCGACGGTCATGTCGGGTCGCACGCGCGCGTAGCGCGGGCTCATGAGCCCGCCGGCCTTGTCCTCCGCGTAGGCGAGCAGCGCCTGGACCTCGCGCGTCGTGGGCGCGTCGAGGAGCGCCAGCAGCGGGTCCCGCTCCTCCTCGGGTGCCTCCTGCAGGAGGTCGACGACGTCGTCGGGTGCGAGTTGCCGGAGCCAGGATCGCCGCTCGAGCGGCGGCAGGTCGATCAGCAACTCGGCCTGGTCGCGGGAACTCAACGCGAAGAAGAAGTCCTCCGCGACGTGGCGCTCGAGGATCCGGAAGCCCTCGATCCGGGCCGCGGGGTCGAGCAGCGGCCAGGCCTCGGCGAGTTCGTCGGGCGCGAGACCCTCTTCGAGTGGCGGATGTTCCCGGGCCTCCTGCACGCGGGAGGCATGACATACGCCGCGCGGGCGCGAAACCCGCGGCGCCCGCGCCGCGGCGGCGGGCTCCGGCGCGCGCGGGCGCGTCCGGTCCCGTCGTCCGCGTGCGTCAGCGAAGCTCGCTCAGCACCCAGGCGGCCGTGTCCTCCGGGAGTTCGGGCACCGATCGCACGAACTCCTCGACGTCCGAGCCGACGACCTCCGCGCCGAGGTTGGCGACGAGGAACTCGTGGTAATGGGCGGCGACTCTCTCCGAGAGGAGCCCGCAGCGCTTGAGCGTCGGGATGACGAATCCCTGGACCGGCCCGAGCCGGCGCCCCTTCGAGGGGCGGTCGTCCATCTCCGGCAATTCCCGCTGGAGGCAGCCGACGAGTTCCTGCACGTCGATCCCGGCCTCGGTCCAGATGCGGAGCACCGAGGCGAAGAGCGTCTCGGGCCGGCGGTTGTCGATGAGCGCCTTCGCGGCCCCGAGCGCGAAGTCCTCGAGCCGGCGGCGCCGTGCGTCGTCGAGCAGGGGCACGCAACGGTCGACGTACTGGACGCCGTAGGCGTGGTGACGGGCCTCGTCGCGCCCGACGTAGGTCAGCACGTCGCGCAGCAACGGCTCCTTCGTGAGCGCGCGCATGTCGCGAAAGCTGTAGAGCGCGAGGCCCTCGACCACGATCTGCATGCCGACGAGCTTCTCGAGCCAATCGTCGGTCGCGAGCGTGTCGTCGAGGACGCCCTTGAGCGCGGGGGCGATCGGCTGCACCTCGTCGAGCTTCTCGATGTACCGGGCGAACACCTCGACGTGGCGGGCCTCGTCCATCGTCTGGGTGGCGGCATAGAACTTCGCGTCGACGTGGGGGACCGCGTTCACGAGCTGCGCCGCGACCATGAGTGCACCCTGCTCGCCGTGCAGGAAGTTGCTGAGCCGGAAGGCCGCCGTCCGCCGGGTCACGGCCCACGCGACCTCCGGATCGAGGGCGCGCCAGTAGGAGGTCCGCTCGACGGGGACGGAGATGCCGAGCGGCGTGGTCGCGAACAGCTCGCGGTCGATCGGCCGGTCCCAGTCGATGTCGCGCTCGGCGACCCACTGGGCCTCGGTCGCCTTGTGGTAGAGATTGCGGAGCTCGTCGACCTCGGGGTCGTAGTTCCACTGGTAGACGACCTTCATCGCCGTCTCGAGGTCGGGCTCCTGGGTCGGGGTCTTCAGTTCGAATTCGTTCATCGCTCCCTCGCGTCGGTTGGGTCGCTCGCGTCGTCGATCGTTCCCGCGGCGAGTTCGTCGAACACCCGGCGGGCCACGTCGGGCCGGTCGGTCACGATTCCGTCGACGCCGAGGCGCAGCAGCCGCGCGATCTCGCCGGGGTCGTCGATCGTCCACACGTGGACCTCGAGGCCGACCGCGTGGGCCGCGCGGACGGATTCCGCGGTGACCAGGTCGCGGCCCTCCCACGAGGGCGGGATCTGCAGCGCCGTTCCGGGCGGTCGGTGCCCGGCGAGACGTCCGGACTCCAGGCGCTCGAAGAAGTCGAGCACGTCGGCCACCGAGGAACTCGTCGCGACGTCGGGGGCGAGCGCCCGGATGCGCTCCATCACGGCGGGATCCTCGGCCGCGAGCAGGACGCGCGCGCGCGCGCCGGCGCGGTCCATCTCCGCGAGCACCGCGCCCACGATCTCGGGCTCCCGCTGCTTGATCTCGACGTTGAGCGTCGTGTCCGGGAAGGTCGAGAGGAGCTCGGCGAAGGTCGGCACCCGCACCTCGCGGCCGCGGAAGGACCGGTCGCCCCGGTCGTCGACGAAGTGAAAGCCCGCGTCGAGCCGCCGGAGATCGGCGAGCGACGATTCGCGGACGGGACCGCTGCCGTCGGTCGTTCGGTCGAGGGTCGGGTCGTGCAGGACCACCACCACCCCGTCGGCCGTCGCGTGGACGTCGAGTTCGAGGCGGTCGGCCCCGAGGCGAAGGCCGTTCCCGAAGGCGACCAGGGTGTTCTCGGGGGCGAGCGCCGAACCGCCCCGGTGGGCGAACAGGCGTGGCCGCGGTCCGGCGAAGACTCCCATGACGCATCCACGGGTAGCACGGGTCCCGAAACCCGGAACCCCTCGCCCGGATCGCCCTTGACCGACGGCACCCCGACCGGGAGAGAAGAAGTCATACGCCCTCGTATGCAGGGAAGGAGCCCGACCGCCATGGATCAGCACATCGAGATGCCCCTGCCGCCCGGCGGCCCGCTGGAGTTCGTCCCCGGCGGCGCGCCGACGGCCTTCAACTGGCAGTACCCCGAGGACCGCGAACAGCTCGCGGCGCTCTACGAGAAGTCGAAGCGCCTGCAATGGAACGCGACGACCGACATCGACTGGTCGATCGACGTCGATCTCGAGCGCAATCCCCCGGGCTTCACGCCCGAGATCTTCAACCAGCTCACGCGGCCGCCGAAGCCCTTCGACCACCGCATGCTGCTCGAGTTCAAGACGCATCGATCGGCCTGGATGCTGTCGCAGTTCATGCACGGCGAGCAGGGCGCGCTCGTCG
>JAGWVP010000182.1 GCA_018970825.1 bacterium
AACCGAGGGCGCGGGCCCGGCGGCCGGCCGCGGCGAGCGCGGTCGCGTTCGACGCGAGGACGAACGCACGCACCCCCGTGAGCCGCGGGTCGCCGACTTTCGGCGTCTCCGCGACGAGACCCGCCGTGCCCCGCTCGAGGCGCCGGAGCACCGAGCCGGGCACGCTGCCGCGGGGAACCACCGCGAGCAACGAGGCGAGCGCCTGCGCGAAGGTCGTCGGGTCCGCGACCGCGGGGCCCGAGCCGATCGTCGCCGGGTCGTCGCCCACGACGTCGGACACCGCGAGGGTCCAGACCGGCCGCGGTGCCGCGAGACACGCGAGCCCGCCGCCCTTCACGGCGGAGACGTGCTTGCGCACCGCGTTCAACTCCGCGATCGGGAGCCCCGAGCGGAACAGCAGCCGATGCAGCTTCGCCTTCTCGGACGGGCGGACGCCGGCCGGCGGCATCGAGAGGAGGGCGGAGGCGCCGCCGCTCAGCAGCAGCAGGACCGGTTCGGTCGCGGGTCGTCGACGGAGACCGGCGAACAGCGCGCGCGTCGCGGCGAAACTGCGACGACCGGGCACCGGGTGGTCGCCGCGCAGGACGCGGATCCCGCCCACCCGGGAGGGGCGGCCGGCCGCCCCCTTCCCCGCGGGTGCGACGACGATCCCGCGGGCGCCGGGGATCACCGAGACGGCGCCCCGGGCCATCGCCTCGGCCGCCTTGCCCGCGCCCGCGATCCAGGGCCCGGGCGAGGTGCCGGAGGGCCCCACGACCGGGTGCGCGGCGGCGCGGATCCCACGGGGAGCGGGCGACGTGCCCCGCCCGCCCGCGAGCCAGCGCCGGACCAGCGCCTCGGGATCGACCGCCGCGATCGCAGCCGCGAAGATCGCGCGCGCGTCGCGTCCCCGGACGAGCGGCCCGCGGGGCCGCCCCCGCGCGACCTCAGCCGTTTTCTTCGTCGGACTCGCCGACCGCGAAGCGCCGCAGGCCCCGCTCGTCGTCGGGGCGCCGCATCTGCTTCGCCTCGCGCTCCTGGTCGGACTGGCAACTGATGCACAGCCTCGTGAACGGAAGCGCCTTCAGCCGCTCTTCGGCGATGTCGAGTTCGCAGACCTCGCAGAGGCCGTAACTGCCCTGCTTGATCCGCTCGAGGGCGTCGTCGATCGCCTGCAGCTTCTGGCGCTCGCGATCGGAGAGGATCAGGCTGATGTCCCGGTCCCGCTCCTCGCTCGCGAGGTCGTAGGTGTCCATGCCCTCGTCCTTCGTGCCCTCGCGGTTGTACTGCGCGTCGTGCTCGATGCCTTCGAGCACCTGCTCGCGCATCTGGAGAAGGGAGGTCTTGGCGGTCTTGAGAAAGGTCTTGCGGAGGACCTTCTTGCCGCCACCGCGGGACGAAGTGCTCGATGCCATGGGGTGGCGAGGCTAGGCATGGCCCGAAGCCGTGTCAATCGGGCCATCGGGAGGAGCCGGCCGCGCCCCGGCGAGCGCCGCATGCTCTCGACGCGAGGACCGCCCCGTTCAGGCGTCGTCGACCGCGACCGAGCCCTCGAGGTCGTAGGTGCTGGTCCGCGTGATGCGCACCGGCAGGATGCGCCCCTCCTCGAGGGCCGGGGATCGCGCGAGCAGGGTCACCCCGTCGATGTCGGCCGCCTGCCCCTGGGTGCGCCCGTACCACCGGCCGTTGTCGAGCCGGCCGCAGACCAGCACCGGCAGCGTCTCGCCGAGCTGGAGCAGGTTGCGCTCCCGGGAGATGCGGGCCTGCAGGCGCATCGCGCGACGACGACGGGCTTCCTTGGTCGCCTCGTCGACCTGGCCGGGGAGTTCCGCGGCGGCGGTTCCCTCCTCCTGCGAGTAGCGGAACACGCCGACCCGCTCGAAGCGCATCTCGTCGAGGAAGCCGAGCAGCTCCTCGAAGTCGGCGTCGGTCTCGCCGGGGAAACCGACGATGAAGGAGGAGCGCAGCACCACGCCCGGCACGGTCTCGCGGATCCGCCCGACCAGGTCGCGGAGCCGGCCACCCGCCCCCGCCCGCCCGCGCCGCATGAGGCGCAGCATCGAGTCGCTCGCGTGCTGGAGCGGCATGTCGAGGTAGGAGCAGATGCGCTCTTCCCGGGCGACGAGCCGCAGGAGCGCGTCGTCCACGTGCTGCGGGTACAGGTAGAGCAGGCGGAACCAGTCGATGCCCTCGACCCGGAGCAGAGCTTCGAGGAGGCGCCGCAGGTCGGCCCCGTCCTCGCGGTCGTGGCCGTAGCTCGTGAGGTCCTGCGCGATCAGGCAGAGTTCCCGCACGCCCGACCCGGCGAGCCGCCGCGCCTCCTCGACGAGCGAGGCGACGTCGCGGCTCTCCTGGCGCCCGCGGATCTTCGGGATGATGCAGAACGCGCAGGTGCGGTTGCAGCCCTCGGCGATCTTCAGGAACGAGGTGTAGAACGGCGTCGACTGAACGCGCGGCGCGTCGGCGGGCGGCAGCACGTGCTGTGCGCCGACGTAGGCCGGCCGCTCGCCCGGCGCGTCGAGCAGGCGCGGCAGGTCCATGAAGTCGCCGGTGCCGACGAACACGTCGACCTCCGGGATGCTCTCGCGCAGCGAGGTGCCGAAGCGCTCGGCGAGGCAGCCGGTCACGACGAGCCGACTCGCCCGCCCGGCCTGCTTGTGCCGGGCGAGTTCGAGGATCGCGTCGATCGACTCCTCCTTCGCCTCGTCGATGAAGGCGCAGGTGTTGACGACCAGCACGTCGGCGTCCGCCGGGTCGAGCACGAGGCGATGCCCCTCTCGGACGAGCAGCCCCTGCATGACCTCGCCGTCGACGAGATTCTTCGGGCAGCCGAGCGAGAGGAAGTGGACCCGCTTGCCGCCGGGGCCGGCGCCGTCGACGTCCATCAGTCCCGCATGTTCACGAACTGGAGCGGCCGCTTGTAGTCGGCCGCCCGCAGCGCCGAGATGACCTGCTGGAGGTCGTCGCGCTGCTTGCCGGTCACCCGCACCTGGTCGTCCTGCACCTGCGCCTGGACCTTGATCTTCGTCTCCTTGATCAGCTTCACGACCTCGCGCGCCGCGTCGGTGTCGAGGCCCTGGAGGACCTTGATCGTCTGCCGGGCGGTGCCGCCCGCCGCGGGCTCGATCTTGCCGTAGTCGAGCGACTTGAGATCGATGCCGCGCTTGGCGAACTTCGCGCGCAGGACCTCGACCACCGCCTTCACCTTGAAGTCGTCGTCGGAGTGGACCTGGATCGCTCCGTCCTTGTCCTGCTCGATCTCGGTCTTCGAGCCCTTGAAGTCGTAACGCTGCAGGATCTCCTTGCGCGTCTGCTGGAGCGCGTTCTGGACCTCCTGCATGTCCACCTTCGAGACCACGTCGAACGACGGCATCGATGTCCTCCCCGCCCCGGTCGGGCGATCAGCGCCCGGGAGCCTCGATCACGTCGGTGCCGGCCGGCGGCTCGAAGCGGAAGAGCGCCGGGTCGAGCGGCTGGTTGCGCACGAGGTTGCGAAGGACGACGCGCGTCGAGTTCCCGATCGGGTCGAAGATGATAGCGGCGCGGATGTCGAATGTCACGGGATCGAGCTCGAGCTCGAGCGTGCCGAGCGCGCCCTGCGGATCATCCTTCGGGACGAGCCGCAGGCGAACCGAGCCGTCCGGGGCGGGCGGCAGCAGCGTCGGCACGAAGTCCTTCTCGACGCTCGCGACCCCGAGCAGGAACGAGACCGGCGTGCGGGACTCGAAGGCCTCGCGCAGCCGTGCGCGCAGCACCTGCCGGTCGGCGGGCTGGTGGATCCAGAGGTGGTCGCCGTCGGAGAGGATCGTCTGCTCCTCGGGCCTCTCGTAGCGCCACGTCATGCGACCGGGGCGCTGGAACCAGACCTTGCCCGAGGAGTCGGGGACCTTGCCTCCGGTCGAGAGCTTCATCTGCTGCTCGAAGTCGGCCGAGAACGTCTCGGTGAGGTCGTAGCGGCGCTGCACGCGCGCGGTCGCGGACGGGGCGTCGAGCGCGCCTTGCCTCGGCGCCGGGGTCGCCCGGCCGGCGGGGCCCGACGCGGCGCGGGCGGTCGGGGCCGGAGCCGCGTCCTTCCCTCGGGCCGGCGAGGCGGCCGGGGCCGGGGCGGGCACGAGCAGGACGGCGAGCAGGGTCGCGGCGATCGGGCCGGCGAGCGGCCGTGGGGTGCTGCGGGTCACCCCTCCTCGATACGACGCGCGAGGATCTCGCGCACGCCCCGGTGGTCGGCGGGCGAGAGCACCCCCTCGCGCTCCATGCACTCGATCATCCGGGCGGCCCGGTTGTAGCCGACCTGCAGCCGGCGCTGGACGTAGGAGATCGAGGCCTTGCCGCTCTCGGTGACGACCCGCACGGCCTCGTCGTACATCTCGTCGTAGGCCTCCTCGCCGTCGCCCCGCTCTCCCGCCTCGGCGGCCTCGTCCTCGGGATCGGCGAGCAGGTCCATCCGGAAGCTCTGCGCCTCCTGTCCGGCGACGAACTCGACCAGGCGCTCGATCTCGCCGTCGGAGACGTAGGCGCCGTGGAGGCGCTGCAGGTCGGAGCGACCCGGCGGCAGGAAGAGCATGTCGCCCTCGCCGAGCAGGTTCTCGGCGCCCATCACGTCGAGGATCGTGCGCGAGTCGACCTTCTGGCGGACGCGGAAGGAGATGCGCGCCGGGAAGTTCGCCTTGATGACGCCGGTCAGGATGTCGACCGACGGGCGCTGGGTCGCGACCACGAGGTGGATGCCGGCGGCGCGCGCCTTCTGCGCGAGCTGCGTGATCGGCAGCTCGACGTCGCGGCGGGTGAGGATCAGGTCCGCGAGCTCGTCGATGATGACGACGATGCGCGGCAGGTGACGATGGACGCGGCCGCGCGGAGCTTCCTCCTCGCCCGGGGCCTCCCCGTCGTCGCCGCCCGCGGGCTCCTCCTCGAGCTCGATGACGCCCGCCGCCTCGGCCTCCTCGGCGACCGCCTTGTTGTAGCCCTCGAGGTTGCGGACGCCCTTCTCGCGCATGAGCGAGTAGCGTTCGTTCATCTCGCGGACGAGGTTGTTCAGAACCGCCAGGGCGGGCTTCGCGTCGGTGACGACCGGCACGACCTGGTGCGGGATCGGCTCGTAGGTCGTGAGCTCGAGCATCTTCGGGTCGATCATCACGAAGTTCACGTCGCGCGGGGTCGCCCGCATGAGGATGCTCGCGATCAGCGTGTTCAGGAAGACCGACTTGCCCGCACCGGTGGCGCCCGCGACCAGCAGGTGCGGCATGCGTGCCAGGTCGCCCACGACGGCGGCCCCGGTGGTGTCCTTGCCGAGCGCGATCGTGAGCGGCGAGGCAGCCAGCGCGAAGGCCTCGGAGGCGACGATCTCGCGCAGGAGCACCTTCTCGCGCCTCGGGTTCGAGACCTCGATGCCGACGACCGACTTGCCGGGGATCGGTGCCACGATGCGCACGCTCATCGCGCGCATCGCCATCGCGAGATCGTCCTCCAGCGCCACGATGCGGCCGACCTTGATGCCGGCATCGGGCTCGAACTCGTAGGTCGTGATGACCGGGCCCGGCAGGATCTCGGTCACCGAGCCGCTCACGCCGAAGGTCTCGAGCTTGCGCTCGAGGACCCGCGCGCTCGCGCGGAGCGCCTCGTCGTCGACCGGCTCGCGGTGCTCGACGACCGGGTCGAGGAGCCCCGCGTCGGGCAGGCAGTAGGCCTGCCCGGGGGCGAAGCCCATCGAGAGCTGGCGTCGGGCCGGCGGCTTCGCCGCGGCGGCGCGCGGCGGCGGCTTCGCGACGACCACGGGCCCCCGCCGCTCGGGCATGCGGCCGGGCTCCCGCTCGCGCAGCACGTTCGGCGGCGCCAGTTCCTCGGAGCGGGTGAGGAGGATCGGCTCGCCCTCGCCCGCGAGCAGGATCTCGCCGCGACGACGGAACAGCCGGCGCCACACCGAGCCCGCCGCGCCGCCCGCGCCCCGCCCGGCACCCGACGCGAGGTCGAGCAGCGAGCGTCCGGTCGCGATGCCGAGGCAGACGGCGAACGTCGTGCCGGCGATCATGACCGCCCCGGTCGCGCCGAAGCCGTCGCGCAGCAGCTCGTGCAGGAATCCGCCGACGAGCCCGCCCGCCGGCATGCGACGCCAGGTGCCGAGCGCGATCTGGAGCAGGACCGCGCCCGCGAGGAGCGCGCCCGCGAGGCAGCCGGCGCGAAGCCAGCCGAGCCCGCGCCAGCGGCCCGCGAACGCGAGGCCGGCGAGCGTGACGAGGAAGATCGGCAGCACGATCGCCCAGAGCCCGAGGAGCTGCACGAGCACGTCGGCGAGCGCGGCGCCCGCCTGCCCGATCAGGTTCGTGCGCCGGACGGGGTCGAAGGACGCCACCGCCATCGCGAGCAGCACGCCGACGAGGCCGAGACCGATCGCGCCGGCCTCGCGTGCGAGGGCGGGCGCGGACGCGGACGCGACCGGCTCGGGCGGTGGTGCCGGCGCGGGCGGCGCCGCGGCGCGCTTGCGGGCCGTCGCCACCGCCGCCCTCACATCTCGAAGACGTGCGGCACGATGAGCGGCCGCCGTCCGCGGGTCTTGGAGAAGAATTTCTTGAGCGTCCGCCGCACCTCGTCCTCGACCTCGAGCAGGTCGGCGCGGGACTCCGGCGTGATCTCGCGCAGCTTGCCG
>JAGWVP010000183.1 GCA_018970825.1 bacterium
CGGCTTCATCCACCTGATCGGCCTCTCGTTCGACCCGCTCGCGCTCGTGATCCCGTTCTTCATCACGGCGCGCGCGGTCTCGCACTCGGTCCAGATGCACGACCGCTATTACGAGGAGTACGAGAAGTCGGGCTGGGACAAGGAGAAGGCGATCGTGGGCGCGTTCGCCGAGCTCTTCGTGCCGACGCTCTCGGGCATCACGACCGACGCGGTCGGCATCCTCGCGATCCTGCTCGTGCCGATCCTGATGCTCCAGAAGCTCGCGATCTCGGCGTCGTTCTGGATCTTCGCGATCACGATCAGCGAGCTGCTGCTGAACCCGATCGTCTACCACTACCTCGCCGCGCCCGACCGGGAGACGGTCGTGAACCGCGAGCGCGGCTGGTTCCGCAACCTGATCTTCGCGGCGACCGACGTCATCCTCTCGAAGACCGGCCGCGTCGTCACACTCTCCCTGTGGGCGCTGCTGACGGCGGTGTCGATCTATTTCCTGAAGGACCTGACGGTCGGCGATCCGACCGCGGCCTCGCCGCTTCTCTGGGCCGATTCGCCCTACAACGTCTCCCACGTCAGGATCCAGGAGAAGTTCGGTGGCGTGGAGCCGCTCATCATCGTCGCCGAGGGCGACGACAAGGACGCGATGAAGGACCCCGAGGTCCTGCGCACGATGGAGAAGTTCCAGCGCACCCTCGAGCGGGATCCCGACGTCGGGTACAGCTTCTCGCTCGCCGACATCCTGCGCGGCGTGAACATGGTCTTCCACGAGCTCGAGCCCAAGTGGGGCGTGATCCCGAACTCGTGGGTCGACGTCGGCGGACTCTTCTTCGTCTTCTTCTCGGGCTCGCCGCCGTCGGAGACGGCGAAGTACGTGACGCCGGACTACAAGACGGCGCACGTCACGTTCTTCGCGAAGAACCACAAGGGCGACAACATCCGGCGCATCATCGCCCGCGCGAAGCAGTTCATCGCCGAGAACCCCATGAAGAAGGCGACCTTCCGGCTGGCCGGCGGCTTGATCGGCGTGCTCGCGGCGGCGAACGAGGAGATCCTGCGCAACGACCTCCTCATGAACTTCCTCGGCTTCTTCACGATCTACATCGTCCTGCTCTTCACCTACCGCTCGTGGATGGCCGGCATCTACATGCTGGTCCCGCTGTTCCTCTCGAATCTCGCGATCAATGCCTACATGGGGATCCAGAACATCGGCATCAACATCTCGACGCTGCCGGTCGTCACGGTCGGCGTCGGCTTCGGCATCGACTACGGCCTCTACATCGTGAGCCGCATCATCGAGGAGATCCAGAAATCGGGCGACCTGGAGGACGCGGTGCGCGAGGCCGTCAGCACGTCGGGCAAGGCGGTCGCCTTCACCGCGATCACGATGGTCATCGGGACGCTCGTCTGGTGGTTCTCGAACATCCGCTTCGACGCCGAGATGGGGCTCCTGCTCGCGCTCTGGATGCTCGTGAGCTTCATCGCCTCGATGACGCTCATGCCGGTGCTCTTCGTGGTCTTCCGGCCGGGCTTCCTCCTGAAGGAGGCGGCCAAGGCGCGGGCGACCGCGGCGGGCTGAAGCCGCACACGGCTTGATCGAAGTCTCCGAGATCTCGAAGTCGTTCGGGCCGACCCGCGCCCTCGACGCCGTTTCGTTCACGGTCGCCGAGGGCGAAGTCGTCGGCCTGCTCGGGCCGAACGGCTCGGGCAAGACGACTCTCCTGCGCATCCTGACCGGCTTCTTCCCGCCGGACGCGGGGCGGGCGACGGTGGCGGGCGTCCGGCTCTCCGAGGATCCCTTCGAGGTGCGTCGCCGGGTCGGCTACCTGCCGGAGCGTACGCCGTTGTGGCCGGAGATGAGCGTGGAGCGCTTCCTCGGGCTCGCCGCGAGCATCCGGGTGCCCGAGCGCTCGGTGCGGCCCGGGCGGGTTTCGGCGGTGCTCCGCGACTGCGGCCTCTCGGACGTCGCCGACCGACGGATCGGCCACCTCTCGAAGGGCTACCGGCAGAGGGTCGGCATCGCCCAGGCACTCGTCGGCCGTCCCCACGTGCTCGTTCTCGACGAGCCCACGGCCGGGCTCGACCCGGCGCAGGTGCTGGAGGTCCGCCAGCTCGTCGCGGCGCTCGGCGGGCGGACCACGGTCGTCTTCTCGAGCCACATCCTCGCCGACGTCGCGAGCACCTGCGACCGCGTCCTCGTCCTCCACCGCGGGCGCCTCGTGCTCGCCGAGCGCGTCGACGCGCTCCGCCGCGAGGTCGTGCGATCGGGCGAACTCTTGCTGCGAACGCGCGGCGACCGCGCGGCACTCGTCGCGCTGCTCGGGGACGTGCCGGGCCTGCGGCTCGCGGCGGTCGGAGACGACGGTCCCGGGGGGCTGCTGGCACGTCTCCTCCTCGCGGACCCGGACCGGGCCGACGACCGGGCGCTCGAGGAGGCCTCGGTCGAGGTCGCCCGACGATGCGTGCGGTCCGGTTGGGACGTGCTCGAGGTCGGGCCCCGCCGGCGTTCGCTCGAGGACGTCTTCGTCGAGATCCTCGGGGGCGAACGGTGAGCCGCGGCTTCTCCATCGCACGGGTCGGCGCGCTGCTCCGCAAGGAGTTGCACGCGCTCTTCGGCCAGCCGCTCCTGTGGGTGGTCGGCACCTTCTTCCTGCTGCTCGCCGGCTACTACTTCTACACGGACCTCGTCTTCTTCGTCACCTTCGGCTTCGGCGAGAACATCTTCGAGAACTTCTTCCAGCTGCTGTTCGTCGACCTCCGGCTGGTCCTGCTGCTCACGGTGCCGCTGCTCACGATGCGGGCGTTCGCCGAGGAGCGGAAACTCGGCACGACCGAGCTCCTCTTCACCTGGCCGCTCCGCGACGGCGAGATCGTGCTCGCGAAGTTCCTCGCCTGCGCGATCGCCGCGGCGGCACTGCTCGCGGCGACGGTCGTCCCGCTCGCCTGGCTGCACCGCCTGCAGCCGTTCTCCCCCTGGCCGGTGGTCTCGGCCTACCTCGGGCTCGGGCTCATGGCGGCGTCGTTCGTCGCGATCGGGCTCCTGCTGTCCAGCCTGACCGACAACCAGGTCGTCGCCGCGATGTCGACGCTCGGCGTACTGCTTCTCCTGTGGGTGCTGTCGTGGAACGAGAGCGCCGGCGAGAGCGGCTGGCCGTCGTGGCTGCCGAGGCTCTCGATGTTCGACCACTTCGAGGGTTTCGCCCGCGGCGTGGTCGAGTCGCGCGACGTGATCTACTTCGGTTGCCTGGTCGTCTTCGGGGCGGCCGCCTGCCTTCAGGTGCTGGGAGCCCGGTCGTGGCGGGGATCGAGGCTCGCCCCGACGCTCGCCGGGCTCGCGGGACTCCTCGTGTCGCTCGGGTTCGTCGGGGCCTTCGGGGAGCGCTGGAACGCGCGTCTCGACCTCACGCCGGGGCGCACGCGCACTCTCTCTCCCCACACCCGACGCATCCTCGACCGGCTCGACTCCGACGTCGAGGTCGTCGCCTTCGTGCGGTCGGCCGACCCGGCGAATGCCCGGGTGACCGACCTCGTCGGCCGGATCGCCGAGGTCTCGCCGCGGGTGCACGTGCGGACGTTGGACGTGAATCGAAACCCGGCCATCGCACGGCGCTACGGGGTCGACGCCTACGGCGCGGTCGTGGTCGCGAAGGGCGACCGTCGGCGCGTGTTTCGCCACGCGAGCGAGGAGACGATCGCGGGTGCGATCCAGGATCTCGGGCGATCGAGACCGGTCGCGGTCGCGCTCGTCGCCGACGGGGCGCCGATCGGCGGCCGGCCGGTCGCGGGCCGCGCGTTCGGGGCGCTCGCGACGGCTCTCTCCGACCAGGGCGACGACGTGCGCGTCGTCGCGCCGGGAGGCGGCCCCGGGGACGCCGACGTGGCGATCGTGCTCGGCGGCGAGGGCGAGTGGCCGATCGACCGGGTGGCCGCGTTCGAGGACTGGCTCGCGCGCGGCGGTCGACTGCTCGCGCTCGTCGAACCCGGCGCGGCCCCGGAGCTCGCGGCCTGGCTCGCGCGGCGCGGGATCGATCCTCGCCCGGGCGCGGTGGTCGACTCCGACGACCGGCTCCACGGTGGCGAGGGCGTGTCGCTGCGCGCACGCCCCCCCGCGGGGACGACCGAGGCGGCGGCACCCGGGGAGGCCGCGGGGATCTCGCTCGCGCTCGCCCAGGGCGTGCTGCTCTCGCTCGCTCGCCCACTCGTGCCCGCCGGCGACGCGGAAGTCCTGCTCGCCTCGGGCGACGGCAGCTGGGCGACCGCAGACCTCGACCGGGCGCAGCGCGGGCTTGCGTCCTTCGACCCGTCCGTCGACGTGCGCGGGCCGCTCCCGGTCGCGGCCGCGCGCTCGTTCCCGACCGCTGCGGGCGCGCCCGGGACGCGACTCGTCGTGGTCGGCGATGCGGACTTCGCGAGCGACGCCTTCGTCGACTTCCTCGACGACCGGGATTTCCTGCTGAACGCGGTCGGCTGGTTGTCCGGCGACGACGACCTGGTCGCGTTGCGCGGGCGTCGCAAGGAGGTCGGTCGCGAGCAGTTCTTCCTCTCGGCGGCACAGGCGCGGACCGCGCTCGCGCTGGGGGTGGGGGTGCTGCCGCTGCTCTCGGCTGCGGTCGCGGTCGGGCTCGCGCTGCGCTCGAGGTTCGCGCGGTGACCTGGTCGCGCGCGGCCCTCCATTGGCTCGTCGCGGCGGTTCTCGCGACGGCCTTCCTCGCGACTCGTCGGCCGGGCGAGCCGGTCGGCACGCGACCTGCGATGCCCGCGACGCCGTCGCCGGCCCGGGTCGAGCCGGACGAAGGCGTCGCGACCTCGGGCGCTTCCCCCGCCCCCGTCGCCGGTTCGACGGCACGCGCACCGTCCGTGGTCGCGAACGCGAACGGCCGTGCGGCCGACGACGACGGACTTCCGATCGGGCCGACGTGGATCCGCATCGAGCGCGGCGACGCGGCGGTCGCCTGGCGACGCTCGTCCGACGGCTCGTGGAAGGTCGAGACTCCCCCGGGCAAGGCGATCCCGCCGGGTCTGCTCGCGGCCTTCGCGGATCAACTCGACGCGGTCCGCGCGGGCGAGCGGGTCGAGGCTCCCGGCCCCGACTCCGACTTCGGCCTCGACCACCCCTCGCTTCGGATCGAATGGTCGGGTTCGGACGGACGCCGGGGCGAGATCCGGGTCGGCGATCGCACGCCGACCGGAACGGCCTCGTACGGTCGCGCGGGAAAGGACGGAGGCGTCCGGATCGTCGGGGCGAGCCTCGTCTACTACGCCGACCTCGTGCTCGCTGCCGCTCGTTGACTCGGTCGGGAGCCGGTTGTAGCCAAGGAAGTCTCACGTTCGCCGGCCGAGGCCGGCAGGATCCGGAGGAAGGATGACGTTCAAGGCTTCGGTCCGCGTCGCGATCGCCGCGGCGGGCATCTCGCTCTGCGCCGGCCCTGCCATGGCCCTCAACGTGGCGGCGGGCCAGAAGTACGATGCCGCGAACGTCGCCCAGATCGCCGACATGATCTCGCCGGGCGTCAAGTGGTGCGTCGAACACGGCATGCCGATCACGATCGGCGAGTACAGGAAGATCGAACTCCCCCGTGCCTACAAGGAGGCGACCGAGAAGTACTCCGGGCAGGTGAAGCTCTCGGCCGACGGCCGCAACCTGTCGGGTTACGTGGCCGGCCAGCCGTTTCCCAAGATCGACCCCGCGGATCCGCAGGTCGCGAACAAGATCATGTGGAACTTCGACCGCCGCGGCTCGGCGGCGACCGACGACGTCGACCTGCGGAACTTCGACGCCGACACCGGCACGATCTACACCGGCGACAAGGAGATGGGCGTCGAGCGGCACTTCCTGCTCGATCACCTGCGGGGGCTCAACTACGACGGCCGCCTGTTCGTCGACCCCAAGCCGAAGTTCGAGCCCAACTCCGAGGCGGTGCAGGGCAAGGCGGGCCTCTACCCGATCCTCGAGCCTTTCGACCTCAAGGGTGTCGGCACGCTGTCGTATCGCTACCTCGACGTCGAGAAGCAGGACGACACCTGGCTCTACCTTCCGACGCTGCGCCGCGTGCGCCGTCTCTCCTCCGCCCAGCGCTCGGATGCGCTCTTCGGCCAGGACGCGGACGTCGACAGCTACTACGGCTATGCCGGCAGCCCCGCGTGGTTCGACTGGAAGTTCCTCGGCGAGAGGGAGATGCTCGGCGTGATGCACGCGCAGAACGTCCCGGTGAAGTGGGCCCCGGGCAGCGCGAATTTCGCCTTCGACGACGTCTGGGAGCCCCGCAAGGTCTACGTGATCGAGGGCACGCCGAGGCTCGCCCAGTACGCCTACTCGAAGCGCGTGATCTTCGTCGACAAGGAAACCTACGCCGTCATCTACTCGGACATCTACGACCGCGCGGGCAACCTCTGGAAGGTGTGGATCGACGACTTCAGTTTCCGCAAGCAGGCCTTCGCGGGTGCACCGACGACCTACGAGGACGAGATGCCGTTCCTGCCGGCGATCGTGATGGTCGACATGCAACTCGTGCACGCCACCAAGGCGAGCCTGCCGAGCCCGCGCTTCCCCGGGGAGCAGGGCTGGTACTTCAACCAGGGATCGAAGTCGGGCACGA
>JAGWVP010000184.1 GCA_018970825.1 bacterium
GCTTCGCCATGTAGTCGAAACTCACCCGTCCGTGCGAGACGGGCAGCATCGAGACGACCTTCGGCACGAGGTCGCGGACGGGACCGGGAACGACCCGACGGTAGAGACCGGAGAGACGTGTCGCCGCATAGGTCTTGTACCCCGCGAACACCTCGTCGCCCCCCTCGCCCGAGAGGGCGACCTTCACGTGTTGCCGGGCGAGCCGGGAGACGCACAGGACGGGGATCGCGGAGGAGTCCGCGTAGGGCTCGTCGAAGGAATCGACCAGTTCGGGGACGAGGCCGGCGGCATCGGGGGTGACGACGAGCTCGTGGTGCTCGGTGCCGAAGTGCCGTGCGACCGCGCGAGCACCATCGAGCTCGCTGAAGGTCTTCTCCTCGAAGCCGATCGAGAAGGTCTCCAGCCGCCCGGTGTGGAAGCGCCGCATCGACGCGACGATCGCGGCCGAGTCGACGCCGCCCGAGAGGAAGACCCCGAGCGGGACGTCGGCGACGAGGTGACTCCGGACGGCATCGTCGACCAGGTCCCGGACGATCTCGACGGCCTGCTCCTCGGACCGGATCGATTCGTCGGGGGTGTAGGAGAGCTGCCACCAGCGCTCGATGTGCACGGCGCCGGCCTCGGCGACGAGCATGGTCCCCGGCATGAGCTTGCGCGCGTCGCGGAAGATCGTGGCCGGGGCCGGAACGTACGTCAGGCTCAGGTAGTCGTGGAGTGCCTGCAGGTCGATCGCAGTGTCCAGTCCTGCCGCGAGCAGGCACTTGAGTTCCGATCCGAACAGGAGGCGGCCGCCCGTGACCGCCCAGTAGAGCGGCTTGATGCCGAGCCGGTCGCGCGCGACGACGAGGCGACGCGCGCGGGCGTCCCACAGGGCGAACGCGAACATGCCGCGCAACCGCGAGGCGCATCCGAGGCCGTGCTCCTCGTAGAGGTGGACGATCACCTCGGTGTCGCTGTGGGTCTTGAAGGCGTGGCCTCGGGTCTCGAGTTCGGTGCGCAGCTCCTGGAAGTTGTAGATCTCGCCGTTCAGGACGACCGTCACCGACCCGTCCTCGTTGGAGATCGGCTGGTGGCCGCCCGCGAGGTCGATGATCGACAGGCGCCGCATGCCCATCGAGAGCGGGCCGTCGACGTGGAAGCCTTCGTCGTCGGGGCCGCGGTGCACCATCACGTCGCACATGGCCTGCACGACGTCGCGCGGCGCGGGGGCGCCGGGATCGAGCGCGAGCAGGCCTGCAATGCCGCACATGGGGGACTCCGGGATCCGGTTCAGCAGGCGGGGGCGGGCGTCCGCGCGCCGCCCCAACGCTGGCGGGCCGCGTGCAGCGCGTCCCAGGTGCCGGCGAGCTTGTGGAGGAAATCGCGCGGCCCGTCGTCGCGGGCGACGAAGGTCCGCCGCAGCCGGAACGGGGCGTCGCCGGGCGAGACCGCGCCCGGGAGCGTCGTGCAGGCGATCGCGAAGCCCGCGTCGGCCACGGCCCGCTCGACGCGGGCATCGAACCGGCCGCGCGGGTAGCAGAAGCTCGAGACGGGACGGCCGAGGCGGTGCTCGATCTCCTCCTTCGACCCGACGATCTCGCGCCGAAGGGCATCGTCGGGAAGTCCCGGGAGTTCGGGGTGGGAGATCGTGTGGGCACCCATCTCCACGCCCCCCCGGCTCATCTCCTCGACTTGCGACCAGTCGAGCGGGCGCAGCCCGCGACGGTCCCGGATCACCGGCAACTCGTCGGTTCCGACGTATCCCGTCGCGAGAAAGAGGGTCGCGGGATGGCCCTCGCGCGCGAGGACCGGCAGCGCGTTGCGGTGGTTGTCGGCGAAGCCGTCGTCGAAGGTGATGGCGACCGACCGCTCCGGGAAGGGACGACGGGCGGAGAGGTGCTCCCTGACCGCCGAGAGCGGCAGTACGCGGTAGCCCTCGGTCCGCAGGAGCCTCATCTGCTCGGCGAACGCGGTGGGTGCGACGCAGGAGCGGTGCCGCTCGTCGTCGATGCGGTGGTAGTAGACGATGCGGAGCGAGCCCCTCTCGGCCGGGACCAGGCGCCGAAGCGCGCCCAGGGTCTCGCGCGCGACCACCCGCAGGGAAGTCTCGACCCGGGAACGCATGGTCAGGCCGCCGCACCCGTGGCGTCGGCGTCGCGGAACTTCTCGAACAGGCGATCGACGGTGCGTCGCATGTCGAATCGTTCCGCGACTCGCCGCCTGCCCTCGGCGGCCATCGCCGCTCCGCGTGCCGGGTCGTCGAGCAGCTCGGCGATCGCGTCGGCGAGTCGCGACGGATCCCGCTCGGGGACGAAGAGCCCGCTCTTGCCGTGTTCGACGAGTTCGCCCAGGGAGGGGAGTTCGGTGCAGACGACCGGCGCCCCGGCGGCGAGCCCCTCGATCAGGATGTTCGGGATCCCGAAGTGGTCCTCGTGGTGGGCGGGCAGGACGACCGCGGCGGCGCGGTGATAGGCGGGAACGACCTCCTCCTGGGGGCGGTACCCGAGCAGGGCCACGCGGTCGGCGAGCCCGAGCTCCGCCACGAGGCGCTCGAGCGCGGGGCGGTCCTCTCCTTCCCCCACGATTTCGAGCCGAGTCGCGCGCCCGCGATCGCGCAGCAGGCCGATCGCCCGGATCAGGTCGTCGAAGCCCTTGCAGGCCCGCAGGGTCCCGACGCTCACGACCAGTTCCCGCTCGCGGGTGGCGCCGTGGCGTTCGAAGCGCTCGAGGTCGACGCCGTGGTACACGGTCTCGATCCGCGCGGCGTGGCCCGGGGCGAGACCGGCGAGATAGCCCCGGTTGTAGCCGGTGCAGGTCACGACGAAGCGGGCGGCCGCGATCTTCTCCGGCAGCATCGCCTTGTGGACGAAGATGTCGGTCGCATGCCCCGAGAAGCTGAACGGGATGCCCGTGAGCCGCGAGATCGTCCACGCGGCCGTCGCCGGGTAAGTCGCCCAGTTGGCGTGCATGTGTCGCACGCCGCGCCGGCGCATGTCGTCGGCGAAGGCGAGGCTCTGGGGAAGGATCGCGACCGCCTTCGCGAACTGGGCCGGGAGGCGGCGATGGCCCCAGGCGACCCGGGAGATCGACCCGATCGACACCGTCGGCGAGCGCAGTACCCGCCCCGCGCTCGCTCCCACGAGGGCTCCGGGAGAGGGCGGGTAGACGGTGCGCGGCAGAAGCTTCTCCGCGTCCGCGTGGACCTTCCAGCCGCGCGGGGCCGGCAGCAGCGAGTAGATGGAGAAGTCGAGCCCGCGGTCGGCGAGCCCGGACAGCTCGCGCAGGAAGTACGCGTCGACCTGGCGCGGGAACTGGTTGACGACGAAGGCGAGCATCTCAGGCGGCCGCCCGCGTTCCCGGGGCGGCGATCGACAGGTAGAGGGACTCGGTCCGCTCGACCATGCGCTCCACCGAGAAGAGATCGTGCACCCTCTCTCGTCCCGCCCGACCGAAGTCCCGGATGCGCTCCTCCGAGGAGGCGAGGCGGGCCATCGCGTTCGCGAGCGCCTGGGGATCCCGGGCGGGCACGAGGTGCCCGGTTTCGCCCTCGACGATGACCTCGGCGTTGCCGCCGACGTCGGTCGCGACCATCGCGCGACCGGCGGCCATCGACTCGAGG
Organism: bacterium; assembly: GCA_018970825.1. Taxonomy (GTDB): domain Bacteria; phylum Desulfobacterota; class Binatia; order UBA12015; family UBA12015; genus REEB422. The sequence goes on from JAGWVP010000184.1 coordinate 3,599, forward strand.
ACGGTGTTGGACAGCCCCTCCTTCACCGACGACAGCACGGAGAAGTCGACCGACTGGAGCCACTCGGCGGCGTCGGTGCGGGCGCCCGTGAAGTGGACTCGCTCGGCGATCCCGAGGTCGCGGGCCCTCGAGTGGAGCCCCTCGAGCTCGCTGCCGCCTCCGACGATCGCGAGGTGCAGCCGGGGGGCCCGCTCCGCGATGAGCGAAAATGCCGTGAGCAGCGTCGCATGGTCCTTCGCGGGCTCGACCCGGGCGACCGTGCCCGCGAGGATCGCGTCCCGGGGGATCCCGAGCTCGCCGCGCCGGATGGCCGGGTCGCACGCGGTGCGGAACCGGTCGAAGTTCACCCCGTTGTAGATCGTCACCACCTTCTCCGCCGGCACGGAGTGGTCGAGCAGGTAGCGACGGACCGCCTCCGAGTTCGCGATGATGCGGTCGGTCGCGCGCGCGAGCCAGCGACCGAGAACCTGCTTGTAGCGCTCCTCCCAGACGTCGACGTTGCGCTCGGAGGCGAGCACGTGGGGAACGCCGGCGATGCGTGCCGCGACGCGCCCCCAGGTGTTCGCTCCCCAGAGGTAGGTCTGGACGATGTCGAAGCGCTCGCGACGCATGAACTTCGCGAGGCGCAGCACGAGTCCCGGGTCGGCCTTCAGGCTCTTGGGCTCGTGCACGACGCGCACGCCGAGCGACTCGATCTCGCGCGCCTTGGCACCGTGACGGAAGCAGCCGACGACCGGCTCGAAACGACGCCGGTCGATGCGGCGGACGAGTTCCAGGATCTGCTGCTCGGTTCCGCCGATGTCGAGTTCGTCGATCAGGAAGAGGGTCCGAAGCGGGCGCGGGGGACCGCCCTGGCGGTCGCCGAGCCGCGGACGGAGTTCGACGACCTTGCCCGCACGCGCGGGCGACTCCGTCGAGCCGTTCGCCGCTCCGTTCACGCCGGCCGCCCGGGCGCCGCCGCGTCGAGCGTCGCGACACCCTCCTCGAGGCCGACACGCGGTTCCCAGCCGAGTTCCTCCCGCGCGCGACGCGTGTCGTAGCGGAGGCTCTCGGTCGCACGCCGGAGCTTGTAGCGCGAAAGCGGCAGGTTCCTGCCGGTGGCGCGGGTCGCGGCTTCGCACGCGAGGGCGACCGGCTCGAACCACGCGGGCCGGACGTAGACGGGCTCGAACCGGGCAGCCCCGGAGCGACGAAGCAGGTCGAGGTAGCGACCCTGCTCGAAGGTGCCGTCGACCAGGTTGTAGGACGCGCCCGCCCGGCCGCGCTCGGCCGCGAGGACGATCCCGTCGGCGGCATTGTCGACGTGCGTGAGGGGCAGCAGTGCGTCGGGCGCCCCGACGACCACCTTGCGACCGGCGGCCCCGGGCACCGGGAGGACGAGTCGTCCGAAGAAGGGTGGCTGCTCGGCTCCCCAGAGGATGCCGGGCCGGACGACGACGCACTCGAGTCCCGGTGCACGGAACTCGCGCACCAGACGGTCCGACTCGGCCTTCGACCAGGCGTAGTCGCCCCGCTTCTCGATCTCCGGGTCGAGCGGGGTGTCCTCGGTGATCGGTGAACCGGCCGCTGCCGCGCCGAAGATGCCGGCCGAACTCACGTGGACGAACCTGCGCACGCCGACCCGGGCGCAGGCCTCGAGCAGGTTTCGGGTGCCGTCGACGTTGTCGCGACGAAAGGCCTCGCGGCCGCCACCGCCGCTCACCCGGGCGGCGAGGTGGTAGACGGTGTCGATGCCCGCGAGCGCCGCGTCGAGCGAGGCGGCGTCGTCGAGTCCACCCCAGGCGATCTCGCTCACCTCCGGAGGGATGCGCTTGCGGTCGGTTCCCCGACGGACGAGCGCACGGAGGGCCCGGCCGTCGGCGGCGAGGCGCCGCGCGAGATGACGGCCGAGGAAGCCGGTGCTGCCGGTCAGGAGGTCCACGGGCGGTCTCCGTTCGAGTGGCCGTTGCTCGCGTCGCCGACCGTCCGGGCGGGGCGAGCGATCTCGGCCGAGAGGACGTCCTCGACCAGGTTCAGCAGGCGGACGTTCTCGCGTCCCGCCTCCCCGTCGACCGGGGGCGGCTCGCCGTCCTCGATGCTGCGATAGAAGCGGCGGATGGTCTCGCCGATGCCGGGGTAGAGTTTCATGCGGCGGGTCGCGACGCCGACCACGTTCTCGACCGTGCCGGCGACCAGTTGTGCGGCGGGTTCGACGTTCGAAGCGAGCTTGGCGACGAGTTTCGGCAGTTTCGTCCGCACGCGTTCCGTCACGATCGTCATCGTGTTCAGGTTGATCCGGAGCGTCGCCTTCGTGCCGTAGACGTTCAGGTGGTTCAGGTAGGGCTGCGCGGCCATCGAGAAGACGACGAGGCCGTAGACGCGGTCGCCCTCGAGTTGCGCCCGGACCTCGGTCACGAGCGGGCTCCCCGGGTGACCGGCTCGCCCCATCACCTGCGCCCGTCGCGCCGGTCCGAGCAGCCGCCCGACCAGGTAGAAGGGATGGGGAGCCAGGTTGTAGAAGGGAGCGAACGGATTCTCGATCCGCCACTGCGCGGTGGCGCCGCCCCCGAGCTCGACCTGGTTCACGCCCTGGTAGCTCTCGACCGACACGACCTCCCCGATCTCGCCGCGGTCGACGCGGTCGAGTGCACGGCGGACGACCGGGTCGAAGAGCCGGTTGTGGTCGACGCACAGCCTGCGTCCGTTCGCACGCTCGGCCGCGATCATGCGGTCGCAATCCGCGACGCGCATCGCCATCGGCTTCTCGACGAGGACGTTCGCCCCGGCTTCCATCGCGCGGACGGCGAGGGCGGCATGCGTGGCCGGGGGCGTGACGACGTGGACCACGCTGGGCTCGACCTCGCGCAGCATCGCGTCGAGGTCGGTGTAGCACGCCGTGTCGAGTTCCTTCGCCGCCGCGAGTTCCTGCGCCTTGTTCGGCACCGGGTCGCAGATCGCCACGACCTCCGCGTTGCGGATGCCCTTCACGAAGCCGAGA
>JAGWVP010000185.1 GCA_018970825.1 bacterium
GGCGACGTCGACCTCCTGCTCGCGCAGTGGGAGCGGCTGCGCTCGGCGATCGAGCCTCTCGACCCGGCCGCCCTCGCCGGGGCACGCGACGAGGTCGACGAGCTGCTCGCCGCGCTCGACGCGATGGCGCAGCGCCTCGAGGCGCTGCGTTCGCTCAAGCAGTCGCTGGCCGGCGAGTCCTGAGGGTCCCCTGCTTCGCGCCCGCGAGGGCGAGCAGGGCGAGGCCGGCCGCCGCGCCGAAGGTGTCGAGCAGGGCGTCGGCGACGCAGCCGACCCGGCTCGGCACGAAGGTCTGGTGCCACTCGTCGAGCGAGGCGTGCGCGGCGCAGAACGCGAGTGCGCCGGCGACGACGGCGTCCCGGGTGCGCTCCGGTCGATCGAGGGCGCGCGCGACGAGCAGCGCGAGGACCGCGTACTCGGTCACGTGAGCGAGCTTGCGGATCGCCGCGTGGGCAAGGTCGGGAGCCCACGACGGCGCCCAGCCGAGAAGCCCGCGCAGCAGCGGAAGGAGAAAGCCGCCGGTGTGGTCGCCGCTGAAGACGTCGCTCGAGAGGAACGAGACGAGCGACGCCCACGCGACGACCGGAAGCCAGCGGGACAGCGGACCGGGGCCCCGGGCGTGCATGCGCACGGTTGCGCCGCCGCGCCCGGCCGTCAGGGCGCGGCCGCCTTCGGGGCCGCCTGCGCGGCCAGCTCGCGTTCGATCGCGAGCGCGTAGCGGTACTGCTCGGCGCTCTGGAAGCCGCCCGGGATGCGGCGGCGGTTGATGAAGAACGTCGGCGTCGAGGTCACGCCGGCCGCCGCTCCCGCCGCCACGTCGGCGGCCACGGCGGCGCTCGCCGCGGGCGAGTCGAGGCAGCGGGCGAACTCCGCGCCGTCGAGGCCCGCCTTGTCGGCGAAGCCGGCGAGGCTCGCCGGGTCGAGGCTCGACTGGTTCTCGAACAGCAGCCCCTGGAACTCCTTGAAGCGCCCCTGCGCCGCGGCACAGGCGGCGGCGTTCGCGGCGCGGCATGCGTTCGCGTGCACCTCGGCCTGAAGCTGCGGATTGCACTTCGAGTTGAGCGGAAAGTTGCGGACGACCACGCGAACGTCCGGGGAGTCGCCGATCGCCGCCTTCAGGTCCTGGTACGCGCGCGCGCAGTAGGGACACTCGAAGTCGGTGAACTCGACGATCGTGACCGGCGCATCCGGCCTGCCGATCGACTGGCCGCCGTCGGCCGGCGCCGCGTCGACGAGCTGCTGCGAAACGTAGAACGCGTAGAACCGCGGATCGCGCTGCCGGACCTCGGCGATGGAGAGGGGTCCGCCCGCACCGCGGGCGCCGACCTGCAGGCCGGCGAGACCGAGAACCGAGACGAGGGACGCCGCGGCCACGCCGCCGACGTATCCCCACGACGGCCAGCCGGCCGGCGCCGAGGCCCGAAGCTGGCGCAGGATCGCGACCGCGGCGGCGAAGAGCAGGAGTACGACCGCGTCGAGCGAGAGGCAGAGCGGGCAGGCGACGCCGATCACGAGGGCCGAGAGCGAGAGGAACCAGAGCGAGATGGCGAGCATCACCGCCGCGAGCGCCGCGAGCGCGGCGGCCGCGTTCAGGCGGGCTTGCCCGGTCGACCGGCCCACCGCCCAGGCGAGCACCCCGGCCGCGACGCAGGCGAGGATTCCCCAGAGGGCCACCGGCAGTCCGAGGACGTTCGCGTAGACGCTGCCCAGGACCACGTCGCAGGAGACCTTGGCCGAGACGTCGCAGAAGCTGGTGTACGCCCCTTGGCTTGCGGCCATCCGATGGTGGATAAGGAGGATCACGGCTCCGAGGGCGGCGCCGAGACCGGAGAGGATGACGGCCACCGTGGGAAGAGCCCCGATGTTCGACGTCGCGGGTGCGACTTCCGCCGTGCGACGTGCGCGATCCATCCCGATCGCGAACCCTAGCCACCCCCCCGTGGAGATTCAACGCGGAAGGGCGCACCGGTTCGCGGGCGGGATCGTCGTCCTCGCGACCCTGCTGGCCGCCCTCGCGACGCCGGCCCGGGCCCAGTCCACCGTCCTGAACGGCGGCTTCGCCGAGGGCGCGGGCCCGGCGGCTCCGGGCTGGGCGACGATGGCCTGGAGCGAGGCCGCGGAGACCTCCTTCGACGTGAAGCGCGACGCGTCGGGCCTCGGCATCGCCGTGATCCGCAATCCGAAGCCGAACGACGCGAGCTGGATGCAGGGCGTGCAGGTCCAGCCCTCGACCTGGTACCGGCTCGCGGGCCACCTCCGGGCGATCGGCGTCACCGAGGGAGACGCGGGGCTCAGCCTCTCGCCCCACGAGGGATTCGACCGCGGCAAGGTGATCCGCGGTGCCGACAGCGGGTGGCAGCGGGTCGAGATGTGGTTCAAGACCGCGCCCGACCAGCGCGTCGCGAACGTCGCCTGTCGGCTCGGCAGCTTCGGCGCGCTCGCCGCGGGCGAGGGATGGTGCACCGGCATCGAGCTGACCGCGCAGGGCGGCCCGCCGCTCAACGCCGACTACGTCTTCGGCCCGGTCGAGGAGTCGACGACGCCCGTCGGACTGCCCGCCTCGCTCATGCTCGTCGGGCTCGTCGCCTACGGGCTGTGGCGCTACGCGCGGCTCCCGGCCGACGTGCCGCTGCGCGAGCGGCTCGTGCTCGACGGCATCCTGCTCGCACTGCTCGCGGCGAAGCTGCTCGTCGCGCCGATCTGGCAGTACAAGATCGACATCGGCGCCTACCAGGCCTGGTCGATGAAGCTCGCCGCCGAGGGGCCCGCGCGCTTCTACGCGCCCGGCTACTTCGCCGACTACCCGCCCGGCTACATGTACGTGCTGTGGTGGATCGGGCTCGCCGCGCGGGCCCTGTCGGTCGGCGCCGCCGGCTTCGTCACCCTGATCAAGCTCCCGGCCCTGCTCGCCGACCTCGCCGTCGCGCGCCTCATCTTCGCCCGGCTGCGCGGCTCCGGGAAGAACGCGGCATGGCTCGGGGCGATGGCCTTCGCGCTCAACCCGGCGCTCCTGCTCGACTCGACCGCGTGGGGCCAGACCGACTCGGTGCTCGCGCTCCTCTGCCTGTTCGCCTTCTTCGCGCAGGGCGAGCGGCGTTTCGAGCTCGCGTGGATCTTCGCCGCGGTCGCGGTGCTGACCAAGCCGCAGGCGATGCTCATCGTGCCGCTGCTCGTGCTCTGGCCGGTCGGCTGGTGGAAGAGCGGGCGACCGCTGCTCGCCGCACTCGCCGCGGTCGCGACCGTGTTCGTCGTGGCCGACCCCTTCCGCGGCGACCGGCCCTGGCGCTGGCTCTGGGACCTCTACGCCGGCACGACCGGCTACTACTCGGAGACCGCGGTCAACGCGATGAACCTGCCGGCGCTGCTCTTCGGCATGCGCCGCCCCGACGCGACGGTGGTGGCGGGGCTCACCGCGCAGACCTGGGGCTACCTCGTCGGCGGGCTCCTCGGTCTCGCCTTCTTCGCCGCCTACGTGCGTCGCCCGACGCGCTGGGCGCACGCGTCGATCCTCGCCTCCGCCACCCTCGTCGCCTTCATGTGCCTGACGAGGATGCACGAGCGCTACCTCTACCCGTTCTTCCCGTTCGCGGCGCTGCTCGGGCTCGGCGGCTGGCTCGGCTGGCTCTACCTCGGGCTCTCCGGGGTGTTCCTCGCGAACGAGTGGATCGTCTACCTCTTCCAGAAGGACGCGACGGCCGGGCCCGAGTGGCTGTGGATGACCGTGTCCGCGGCCGGCGTGCTCGGCATGTTCGGCTGGCTCTGGGCGATGTGGCGGGGGGCGACCGGCACGCTCGGCGAGACGACCGAGCCCGCGTTCGCCCTCGACGACGACGCCTGGGAGCGGGAGCGGACCGAGGCGGCGAGCGCCGCCGCGGTCCTGCGTGCGACCGCGGGCCGGACGGCGGCCGGGGCGGCGCCCGCGCGCGAGCCGGCCTGGACCTCGCGCGAGGCCGTGCTGCTGGCCGTTCTGTCGATCGCCGCCGCGATCATCCGCTTCCACGACCTCGGGCGTCCGCCCGAGATCGTCTTCGACGAGGTCTACTTCGTCGAGCAGGGACGCAACTACATCGCGGGCAAGGACTTCATGGACCCGCACCCGCCGATCGCGAAGCTCGGGATCGCGGCCGGGATCAAGCTGCTGGGCGACCAGCCGACGGGCTGGCGGATCGTGAACGCCGTCGTCGGCACGATGCTCGTACCGCTCATGTACGGGCTCGCGCGCGCCCTCTTCCTGTCGCCGATCGCGGCCGCGGCCGCCGGGCTCCTCGCGACGATCGACGGCCTGCTGATCGTCGACTCGCGGATCGCGGTGATCGACATCCACTACGTGACCTGGGCGGTCGCCGCCTACCTGCTGCTCGTCCGCATGATCCGCGCCGGGCGCCTGCAGGACGTGCCGAGGCTCGTGGCGCTCGGGGTCCTGATCGGGCTCTCGGTCGGCGCGAAGCTCTACATTCCCTTCTTCAGCTTCCTGCTCGTGCTCGGCACGATCGCGATCTGCGGACGGCAGGCGGCGCTCGCCTCCAGGGTGCCGTGGATCCCCTTCGTCGCGCGCCCGATCTTCGTCGTGGGCGCGGTCGCGAGCGTCGTCTACGTGCTGTCGTTCCTGCCCCACTTCCTGTGGGGCTGGTGGCACTCGCCGCTCGACCTGTTCAAGTACATCACGATCAAGGTCCCCGAGTACCAGGAAGCGGTGAAGACCATGACCCACCCGTACAGTTCGAAGTGGTGGACGTGGCCCCTCATGATGCGGCCGGTCTGGTACTTCTGGAAGGATCCGACCGAGGTGGCCGGCACCGTCGCCGGCATCTGGGGCGCGGGCAACCCGACGATCTGGTGGGCCTCGGTGCCGGCGCTCCTGCTCGCGGCCTGGGTCGCCGTGCGCGAGCGGCAGCCCGCGGCCGCGTTCGTCGTCGCGGGATGGCTGATCCACGTGGCGCCGTGGGTGTGGATCCCGCGAACCCTCTTCCTGTACCACTACCTGCCCTCGCTGCTGTTCGCGCTGCTCGCGCTCGCGTGGATGCTCGACCGGCTCTGGCGCGGCGAGGGCTCGACGATCGAGCGCGGACTGGCCGGCGGGGCCCTGCTCGCGAGCGTGCTCCCTGCCTGCGTGAACGTCGCGCCGTCCTGGGCACCGCTCGTCTTCCTCGCGGCTCTCGTCGGCTACGAGGGAGCCGTGTTCTCGAAGCGCGCCACCCGCGTGCCGGTCGGCCCGGTCGCCGTCGCGGCCTGGTGCCTGGTCGCGATCGCGGTGACGGCCTACCTCTTCCCGATCTGGGTGGGCTCGCCGATCAGCAAGGCCGACTGGCAGTCGCGCATGTGGATCTCCGGCTCCGGCTTCATGAACTGGATATGAACCGCCGACTTCGAGATCGCGCCGGCACGACCGGCCTCGCCGTGGCCGTGGCCGCGCTCGTCCTCGCGATCGCCGCCGGGACCGCGCAGGCCGTGCAGGAACTCGCGCGCAACGGCGACTTCGCCGCCGCCGCCGCCTCCGGCCTGCCCGAGGGCTGGTCGAACGAGTCGTGGCTCAAGTCGAACACCGCCACCGAGTTCACCTGGGCCCCGGGCGAGAACGGGCTCGGCGCGGCGACGATCCGCAGCCGCGAGCCCAACGACGCGAGCTGGATCCAGTCCGTCGGCGTGTCGCCGTCGACCTGGTACCGCGTCTCGGCCTGGATCCGGACCGAGAACGTCGGCACCGAGCGCATGGGCGCCTACGTCTCGGTGATGGACACGTTCTTCTACTCGGAGGACCTCCGCGGCACGCGCCCGTGGACGCCGGTCGTCCTGTGGGTGAAGACCGGCAACCTCGACACCTCGATCAAGGTCGCGCTGCGGCTCGGCGGATACAGCTCGCTCAACACCGGCTCGGCGCAGTTCACCATGGTCTCGGTCGAGCCCGCCGGGACCCCGCCGCGCGGTTCGAAGCAGGTCTACGGCGGAAGCGGCGACGAGACTCCGTCGAGCAGCCTGCCGTGGGCCCGGCTCGCGGCGCTCGCGGTCGCCGCGGGCATCGGCTTCGTGCTCTGGCGCTACCTGTTCGCGCCCGTTCGCGGCTCCCGGCGCATCGAGGCCGGGCCGCCCGGGTCCGCCGCGCCGAGCACGCGCGCGAAGCGAACGAAGGACGACTCGGTCGAGGTCGATCCGATCGCCGCGCCGGGAGCCGACGACGGGCGCGGGGGTGCGGGGCCGGACGAGGCGTCGACGAGCCCGGGGCAGCGCCCGGCCGCGTTGCGCCGCAAGAAGGGCAGGGCTAAGCGCGGCCGATGAGCGACGCGGTGCGGGTCTATCACAATCCGGTGTGCGGCAAGTCGCGCGGCGCCCTCGAGATCCTCGAGCAGCGCGGCGTCCGGGCCGAGGTGATCGAGTACCTGAAGTCCCCTCTCGACCGGAAGACGCTCGAGGGTTTCCTCGACCTCCTCGGCGGCGAGCCGGCCGCGCTGGTCCGCAAGGACAAGCGCTTCAGGGAGCTCGGGCTCGACGAGAGGGACTACGTCTCGCGCGAGCAGGTCGTCGACGTGCTGCTCGCGCATCCAGAGCTCATGGAGCGCCCG
>JAGWVP010000186.1 GCA_018970825.1 bacterium
CCTTCCTCGTGCTCTCGGGGATCGACGAGGCGCGCTTCCGGCGTCCGGTCGTCCCGGGAGACCAGATGCGGCTCGAGGTCGAACTGGTCCGCAAGCGGCGGCCGGTGTGGAAGATCCGCGGCGTGGCGCGGGTCGAGGGCCAGGTCGCGGTCGAGGCGTCGTTCTCGGCGGTCGAGACGGAGGGACCGCCGGCCGGCCGCGCCGAGGCGCCTCCCGCAGCGGGCACCGGCATCCACCCGACCGCGGTCGTCGAGCGCGGGGCCGAGATCGACCACGGGGTCGAGATCGGACCGTTCGCGACGATCGGTGCCGAGGTTCGGATCGGGGCCGGCTCGAAGATCGGCTCCCACGCGGTCCTCGGCGGCCGCACGACGCTCGGGCGGGACAACCGGGTGTTCCCGTTCGCCACGGTCGGCTGCGTTCCGCAGGACCTGAAGTTCCACGGCGAGCCCGGGCGGCTCGAGATGGGCGACCGCAACCTCGTCCGCGAGTATGCCTCGCTCTCGATCGGCACCGAGGGGGGCGGGCTCGTCACCCGCGTCGGGGACGACAACCTCTTCATGAACTACTCCCACCTCGGCCACGACTGCGTGGTCGAGAACCACGTCCACCTGGTGAACGGGGTCGCCGTGGCCGGCCACGTCTCGCTCGGCAGCCACTCGATCGTCTCCGGCCTCGCGGCGGTCGCGCAGTTCGTCCGGATCGGCGAGGGCGCGTTCATCGGCGGGGGCTCGATGGTGGTGATGGACGTGCCGCCCTTCTGCATGGCCAACGGCGACCGCGCCCGGCTCGTCGGGCTGAACGCGGTGGGTCTCGAGCGCCGGGGTGTCGAGCCGGAGAGGATCGCGGCCCTTCGGCGGGCCTACAAGACGCTCTTCCAGTCGAAGCTGCTCGCGCGCGACGCGATCGAGAAGATCCGTGCCGAGCAGGCCGATTCGCCCGAGGCGCTCGCGATGGCGTCCTTCGTCGCCGCGAGCGAGCGCGGCGTCACCCGGCCCTGAGGATCGGCCCGATGGAGCGCAAGGCCGCCCGTCTCGGACTCATCGCGGGCAACGGCGTCTTCCCGGTGCTGGTCGCACGCGGTGCTCGCGAGGCCGGGGTCGAGGTCGTCTGCTGCGCCCACGTCGGCGAGTCCGATCCGGCGATCGAGGCCGAGGTCGACTCGCTCACCTGGGTTCGGGTCGGCGAGCTCGGTCGCATCATCCGGACGTTCAGGGAGGCCGGCTGCAGCAGCGCGGTCATGGCGGGGGGCATCACCAAGGTGCGCCTGTTCTCGGGATTCCGGCCCGACCTTCGCGGTGCGGCCTTTCTCGCCCGCATGCGCACGCTGCACGACGACAAGCTGCTGGTGGGGATCGCCGACGAGCTCGCCTCCGAGGGAATCCCGGTGGTCGCCTCCACCCTGTACCTGCCGCGCCTCGTGCCGGAGCCGGGCGTGCTGGGCCGCCGCGGTCCCAGGTCGAAGGAGCGCGAGGACATCCGCTTCGGGCTCGGAGTCGCGAAGGCGATCGGGGCGTTCGAGATCGGGCAGACGGTGGTCGTGAAGGACGGACTCGTCCTCGCCGTCGAGGCGGTCGAGGGAACCGACGCGGCGATCCGCCGGGGGGCCGAACTCGCGCGCCGCGGCGCGGTGGTCGTGAAAGTCGCGAAACCCGGTCAGGACCTGCGCTTCGACGTGCCGGCGGTCGGGCCGGCGACGATCCGGCTCATGGCCGAGACCCATGCGACGGTCCTCGCGGTGGAGGCCGGGCGGACTCTCCTGCTCGAGCGCGAGAGCCTCGTCGCGCTCGCCGACATGGCCGGCATCGCGGTCGTGGCGGTCGAGGCCGAGGCCGACTCCTCGGGGGTGCTCGCGTGAGCCCCGTCCCCGGGGCGGGGGGTTCCGCGACCGAGCCCGTCCGGAGGGACGCGGGCGCGCCCCTGCGCGCGGCGGTCGTCGGCGCCGGCTACCTCGGCACCTTCCATGCCGAGAAGTACGCGGCGGCCCCCGGCTGCGAACTCGTGGCGGTGGCGGACCCGGACCTTTCGCGCGCGCGCGCGCTCGCCGATCGCCTCGGCTGCCGGGCCGTCGCCGACTTCCGCGAACTGCAGGGCTCGATCGACTGTGCGAGCGTCGTCGTCCCGACCGGGCACCACCGCGAGGTCGGGGAGGCGCTGCTCCGCTCCGGCGTGGACTGCCTCGTCGAGAAGCCGCTCGCCGCGAGCGCCGCGGAGGCGGCGGGACTCGTCGAGACGGCGCGGGCGGCCGGGCGAATCCTGCAGGTCGGCCACCTCGAGCGCTTCAACCCCGCGCTCACCCGGCTCGCCGGCGTGATCGACCGGCCGCGATTCATCGAGTGCCACCGGCTCGCGCCCTTCACCGTGCGCGGGGCCGACGTCGACGTCGTGCGCGACCTCATGATCCACGACCTCGACCTCGTGCGACTGCTGGTGCCCGACGAGATCGTCTCGGTCGAGGCGGTCGGCGTCCCGGTGGTGACGCATCAGGTCGACATCGCCAACGCGCGGCTGCGTTTCGCCGGGGGATGCATCGCGAACGTGACCGCGAGCCGCGTGTCGGCGAAGCGGGAGCGCAAGCTGCGCCTCTTCCAGCCCGATCTCTACGTCGCGATCGACCTCGCCGAGCGATCGGTGCGGATCTGCCGGCGGCGGATCGACGATCGCGGCCAGCCGGAGATCGCCTGGGAGCAGGTCGACCTCGGAGAGGCCGACGCGCTCGCCCGCGAGATCCACGCCTTCCTCGCCTCGGTGCGGACGCGCGCTCGCCCCGCGGTCACCGGCGAGGACGGCCTCGCGGCGCTCGAACTCGCCGAGCGGGTGCTCGGCGTGATGGCGCACGCGTGACGGCGCTCCCGGAGCACGGACGGTCGGCGGCCGCGGTCCTCGACGACCTCGACCGGATGGCGAGCGAGGACGTCGACTGGCGCTCCGGGCGCGCGTTCAGCCTCGCCTACCACGCGGGGCCCGACGTCGAGGCGCTGGCGGAGCTCGCGCACGCGCGCTTCGCCGGTTCGAACCTCCTGAACGTGGCGGCCTTCCCGAGCCTCCGCACGATGCAGTCGGACGTTCTCGCGATGGTCGGCGAAATGCTCCACGCGGGGCCCGGGGCCGCCGGCTCGATCACCGCGGGTGGCACCGAGAGCATCCTGCTCGCCGTGAAGGCGGCGCGTGCGCTCGCGCGGGCCGAGCGCGGGATCGATCGGCCCCGCCTGGTGCTGCCGACGACCGCGCACGCGGCATTCGAGAAGGCCGCGGCGGATTACGGCGTGCGGAGCGTGCGCGTCGACGTGGGCCCCGATTTCCGCGCCGTCCCGGGTGCGATCGAGGCGGCGATCGACGCGGACACGGTGCTCGTCGCCTGCTCCGCACCTTCCTACCCCCAGGGCGTCGTCGACCCGGTCGGCGAGATCGCCGCGATCGCCGCTGCTCGCGGCGTGCCGTGCCACGTGGATGCCTGCATGGGCGGCCTGACGCTTCCGATGATGGAGCGGGCGGGCGAGGCCGTGCGTCCGTTCGACTTCCGGGTCCCCGGGGTCACGTCGATCTCGGTCGACCTCCACAAGTACGGCTATGCGCCGAAGGGGATCTCGGTGCTCCTCCATCGCGACAAGCGCCGTCGGGCCTTCCAGGCCTTCACGACCGACAACTGGCTCGGCGGCTTCTACGGCAGCCTCGGCGTCCTCGGTACCCGCGGCGGTGGTCCGCTGGCGGCGGCCTGGGCGGTCATGAACCACCTCGGCGCCGACGGCTACCTGCGGCTCGCGCGCGAAGCCCGCGAGGCGACGCTCGAACTCGTGGGCGTTCTCCGCGGGCGACCCGGCGTGCGGCTGCTCGCCGAACCCGACGCGACCCTGCTCGCGTTCGCGTTCGAGGACGCCGACGCGTTCGCGGTCGGGGACGGACTCCGTCGCCGGGGCTTCTGGGTCGACCAGCAGGCGCCGCCGCCGAGCCTCCACTGCACGGTGAACGCGGTGCACCGCCGCGTCGTCGGCGAGTTCGCGCAGGCGCTCGCGTCGGCGCACGAGGAAGCACGGGCGAGCGGGGCCCGATCGGAGGCGACGGCCTATGGCCGGGCCGAGTGACGAGGGCGGAACTTCGCGGCCGACGGTGCTCGTCGTGGCGGGCGAGGCGTCGGGCGACCTTCGCGGCGCGGAACTCGTCGCGGCGATGCGTGCCCTCGTTCCCGGTCTCCGGGTGACCGGGGTCGGCGGCGAGCGGCTGCGAGCCGAGGGACAGGAGGTCCTCGTCCGGGCCGAGGAGATCTCGACGATGGGCCTGACCGAGGTCTTCTCGAGCGCGGGACGCATCCTCGGGGCGTTCCGCCTCGTCCGCGACGCGATCGAGGGGCGCTCGGGCGACCGCCCGGACCTCGTCGTCCTGATCGACCTCCCCGACTTCAACCTGCGACTCGCGCCGATCGCGCGGCGCGCGGGCGTACCCGTCCTCTACTACGTGAGCCCGCAGGTCTGGGCGTGGCGGCGCTGGCGGGTGCGGCAACTCGCGCGCAACGTCGACCGGCTCGCGGTGGTGTTCCCGTTCGAGGAGGAGATCTACCGCGGTCTCGCGGACGTCACCTTCGTCGGGCACCCCGCTCTCGACACGGTGAAGCCCACGCGCCCGGCCGCCGAGACCCGGGCCCGGTACGGGCTCGATCCCTCCCGTCCGCTGGTGGCCCTCCTCCCCGGCAGCCGGGCGGCCGAGGTGCGATCCCTCCTGCCCGAGATGCTCCGCGCGATCGACGTCTTGCGGGCGGACGTCGAGGTCGACGCGGTGCTCGCGCTCGCGAGCGAGGAGTTGCGTCCGCTCGTGGTGAAGAGCGTCGGCCGGATGCCGGTCGTCTCCGGCGAGACCTGGGATCTCGTCGCCGCCTCCGACCTCGTGCTGTGCGCCTCGGGCAGCGCGACGCTCGAGACGGCGCTCCTCGAACGCCCGATGGTCGTCTCCTACCGGCTCTCCCCGCTCACCTGGGCGGTGGCGCGACTCCTCGTGCGCGTGCCGTTCGTCGCGATGCCGAACCTGGTCCTCGGGCGACGAGCGGTGCCCGAGCTGCTGCAGCACGAGGCGACCGCGGGCCGCATGGCGGCCGAGGCCCGAGCGATCCTGCTCGATCCCGCCCGCGCGGCGGCGATGCGCGCCGACCTCGCGAGCGTCCGTGCCCGGCTGGGCGAGGGGGGCGCCGCCGGGCGCGCGGCGACGATCGCGGTCGACATGCTCCGGAACGGTCCGGCGTCGTCCGCGACGCACCGCTCGGCGCGCCCCGCGTGAAGCGCCGCGATTTGTCGCCGGACGCGCTCTCCGCTACCCGACCGGAAGGCATGGCGTCCACGGGGGTCTACCGCAGGCTGCTCGGCTACATGCGCCCCTACGTCTGGCCGCGCTTCGTGGCCGCCGTCGCCTGCATGCTGCTCTTCAGCGCGACGAGCGGCATCCTGCCGTTCCTCGTCGAGCGGGTCTTCGACGACGTGTTCGCACGCCACGACCTGGGCATGCTCGCCGGGCTCCCGGCCGGGGTCATCCTCCTGTTCGGCGTCCGGGCCCTCGCGAACTACGGCAACAACTACCTGATGGAGTGGGTCGCACAGAAGGTCGTGACCGACATCCGGGACGACGTGAACGCGCGGGTGCAGGAGCTGCCCCTCTCGTTCTTCAACCGCACGCCGACGGCGGCGATCGTCTCCCGGGTCTCGAGCGACGTCTACCAGCTGCGGAGCTCGCTCGTGGACGCCACGATCTCGATCGTCCGCGACTCGACCTCGCTCGTCGTGCTCCTGGTCTACGCCTTCTGGAAGGACACGGTCCTCGCACTGATCGCCTTCGTCGCCTTTCCGCTGGTCGTGGCGCCGGTCCTCTCGCTCTCGCGCAAGCTTCGGAAATTCTCGCGAAGCGGGCAGAACCAGCTGGGTGCGCTCACGGCGCTCCTGCAGGAGACCGTGCAGGGCAACCGGATCGTGAAGGCCTTCGGCATGGAGGCCTACGAGCGCGCGCGCTTCGACGCCGAGAGCGAGCGGCTGTTCCGTCTCCACATGAAGGCCTCGCAGGCGAAGGCGCTCATCCAGCCGCTCATGGAGCTGATCGGCGCGATCGGGATCGCCGGCGTGGTGTGGTACGGCGGCTACAGCGTGATCGTCGGCGGCCGCACGCAGGGAGCGTTCTTCGCCTTCATGGCGACGCTCCTGCTCGTGTACGACCCGTTCAAGGGGCTCGCGAAGACGAACAGCGCCCTCCAGCAGGGGCTCGCCTCGGCGGAGCGGATCTTCGAGCTGCTCGACGAGCCGACAGAGATCGAGGATCGGCCGGGGGCGCGGGACGTTCCTCCGCTCGCCGACGCGATCCGCTTCGAGAACGTCGGGTTCCGGTATCCGGCGCGCGTGGGCGAGGACGTGCCGACGGACGTCCCGGCGACGGCGGACCCCGCGCGGGAGGTCGACGGATTCGCGCTTCGCGGCATCGACCTCGAGCTCCGGCGCGGCGAGGTCGTCGCCCTGGTCGGCTCGAGCGGAGGCGGCAAGTCCACGATCGCGGACCTGATCCCGCGCTTCTGGGACCCGACCG
>JAGWVP010000187.1 GCA_018970825.1 bacterium
CGCGGACGTCCGCCGGGGCCGGGCTCGCGTGGGAGACGAGGGATGCATGTGGACGGGGAAGGTACGCCTCGGGCAGGGGACCCGCAATGCCCCGGCCCGGGCGGGGGGTCGGGGGAGCAGGGGAGGTCGAGCGGCCTCCCGCGCCCCGCGGGGGATTTGCCCATGGACCTTCGCTCGTCGTAGCACCGCGCGGCCGGGTCGAGATCGGGGCCGATCCGGCGAGCGGCGAGGGACGACACCCCGAACGAGCGACGGAGGTTCGTGATGAAGCGGTTCGGAGGACTCGCGACGGCGGCGATGTTCGGGTTGCTCCACGCGCAAGGCGCGGGAGCGGCCGGCATCCAGGACCATCTCACCTGCTACAAGACGAAGGACACGGCGAAGATCTCGTACGCACTCGACCTGGTCGCCATCAAGCAGCCGGAGTTCGCGGCGAAGGGCTGCACCGTGATCGGACCTTCGATCGCGTTCTGCGTTCCGTCGACGAAGGCGCTTCGGCAGCCGAACAAGCCGAAGACCGAGCTCGACGGCCCGACGATCGACTTCGACTACGTGATGTACAAGATGCGCTGTCCGCGCACGACGGTGCCGAAGAAGCTCCTGACCGACCAGCTCGGGGGCGCCCGCCTGGTGCAGATGCTGCCGTCGCCGCAGATCGTCCTCGTGCCCGCGACCAAGGAGGATCCGCCGTGCGGTGCGGTCGGCCAGCTCGCCGGCGGCGTCTGCGGCGGCAGCTGCCCGGCAGGCGAGGCCTGCACGTTCTCGAACGGCGTGTGCGGATGCAGCCCGCCGCCCCGGACCTGCGGCCGCGACGCGGCGGGCGTCTGCGGGGGCGAGTGCCCGGCGGGGGCCGGCGACGTCTGCGAGCTCCGGATCAAGGCGGACGGGACGGCCGAGTGCGGATGCTTCCCGCGAACGACGGCCTGCGGCCTCGTCGCCGGGGCGAACCAGTGCTCCGGCGACTGCCCCCAGGGGCAGTCCTGCAAGACGGTGATCACCGACGTCGGCGGGGCGACCTGCACCTGCACGAACTGAACGGCGGCACGGCGGACGCCCGCGGGCGGCGGGGGTGATGGAGCCTCCCCGCCCCGGGCGTCCCGCGGCGGCGGCCGGACTTCCTCCGGCGCGCGTCACCCCCGGCGCGGAACCGTGTTAAGGGGGACGTCGCAACCCCTTCCCGCCCGGCGAGCCGGGCGGCCGGTCGGAGTCCAAACGATGCGTCGATCGCTTGCCGCGACCCTGCTTGCCGCCGCCCTCGCCCTCGAGCCCGAAGCGGTTCGAGCCCAGACGGTCGTCGGACCGAACACCGACTTCCCCGACGCCAACGTGCTCATGCCCTTCGACGCGACCGGGCCGCGCGTCACCTACTTCTCGCTGAGCTGCGTCGGCAACGACAACCTCTCGGCGCAGTGGTTCTTCTACGACGAGAACGGCCGGCTCCTCGCGCAGGTGTCCCGGGCGATCCTGAGCGCGGGCGGCACCGACGTGGTCGACGTCACCCGGGTCCAAAACCGCGTCTACGAGAACAACCAGCTGGTCGAGACCGGAAACCCGCAGAGCTTCGCGGGCAAGCGCGGATTCGTCGTCGTCTCGGGCAGCGACCTGCCGGTGCTCGCGGGCGCCTGGACGATCGCGAACACCCAGACGAACGCCGCGTTCGGCGGAGCGTCGGCGGGCTTCGGCGTGATCGGCGGTCTCGCGCCGGGTCCGACGCTCGTCGGCACGACCTTCAACCCGGCGACGCTGCAGGACTCCGAGCTCATCCTGATCGGGCTCAACCCCTCGTCGGGCAACAGCGTGACGACGCTCACCAACGGCAACCCGCCGCCCGGTGGCGTCCTGATGAAGGTGACCGTGGAGCTGCGCGGCAACACGTCCGACGGACTGATCGCGAAGCGGACGATCGACCTCTCGACCTCGGCGCTGTTCTCCCCCGTCTCCGCCCTGTTCCCCGGTTCCTCGCTCAACAGCTCGGCGACCATCGTCGCCTACGCGGACGAGGGCCCGGCCTACTCCCCGTGGGATCCCGACGCCGACAACACGACGCTGCCGTTGATCGGCTTCTACGGGCAGACCCTCGGCGCCTTCGGCGCCGGGCAGAACCTGCGCACGCTCATCGAGGGCTGATGTCTCCGGAGCGGGTCCGCGCGCGGCGAGCCTCGCGGCCGCGCGTCGGTCTCTCGCCGGCCTGGCCGGTCGACGGCGGCGATCCTGTCGACACCGGCGAAGGCTGGCTGCTCACGCCGTGGCCGACGGGGTGGCGATGCATGGTCGTGCTCGACGATCGCGTCCGCATCCGCACGCGCGCCGGGCGGGACGTCGCGCGGATCGTCCCGGCGATCGCCGCGGCGTTCGACCGGCTGCGTCCGCGCGGCGCGGCGGCCGGCACGACGACGATCCTCGACGTGCTGTTGCGCGCGCCGCTCCCGGGCGAGGACCCGAACCCGGGGCTCGCGGCGGCGACCGGCGCGGACCTGATCGACCTGCCCTGCTCCTCGGGGCACGACCGCACCTCGGCCCCGCTGCGCGCGCGGATCGAGGAGCTGCGCGGCTTCGAGGTCCGCGAACGCGACGGGCTGCGGGTGGCGTCCGCGTTCCCCGGGCTCGCCGCGGACGTCCTCCGGCAGGCGAACTTCGCGGGCGCCGCCGGGGCGTCGGCGCTGCTCGCGCGGCGCGAGGGATCTCCCTATCGACCCGGCCTGCGCACGCCCGACTGGCGGCTCTTCTCGGCCGAGCCCGGCTGCGAGCTCGTGCTGTGCGGCATCACGGCGGAGGGTGCGCTCGTCCTCGGCGCGCCCACCGCGCACGGCCTCGTGTTCGGCGGCACGACCTGGCCGACCCGCGAGTGGCGCGACCTCGCGGCACGCTGCCGCGAGGGTGCGCCCGCCTTCGAGGGAGCGCGGATCTGGCCGTCGCTCGGCCCGATCGCGTGGGCGGCCCCGGAAGTCTGGGTGCGGGTCCGTCGCGACGAGCGTCCCGGTGCGGGTACGGGCGGGCCGAGCTGGCGCTTCGTGCGCTGCCAGGAGGACCTCTCCGCGTGAAGCCCCCGATCGCGCTCACGGTCGCCGGTTCGGACCCCTCGGGCGGGGCCGGGCTGCAGGCCGATCTCAAGACCTTCGCCGCCTTCGACGTCTACGGCGCGGCGGTGGTCACCTGTGCGACCGCGCAGGACACGACCGGCGTGCACGGCGTGGTCCGTCTTCCGCCCGAGTTCGTGCGATCCCAGGTCGACGCGGTGCTCGACGACCTCGACGTCGGCGCGGCGAAGACCGGCATGCTCGGCACGGCGGGCATCGTGCTCGCGGTCGCCGAGGCGTTCGCGGGGCGCGCGCGCAGGATCCCGCTCGTCGTCGACCCGGTCATGGTGGCGACGAGCGGCGATCCGCTGCTCGACGACGACGCGGTCTCGGCGGTCCGCGAGCGGCTCCTGCCGCTCGCCGCGCTCGCCACCCCGAACCTGCCCGAAGCCGCCGTGCTCGCGGGGCATCCCGTCGAGGATGCGGACGGGATGCGCCGGGCGGCCCGCGCGATCCGCGACCTCGGCGTGGCCGCGGTGCTCGTGAAGGGCGGCCACGGGACCGGGGCCGCGACCGACCTGCTGCTCGACGCCGACGGGTTCCGCGAATTCGCGGCCGAGCGCCTCGACGCGGGCCCGCTCCACGGCGGTGGTTGCAGCCTGTCGGCGGCGATCGCAGCCGGGCTCGCCGCCGGGCGGCCCCTCCCCGACGCGATCGCCGAGGCGAAGCGATGGGTCACGCGGGCGATCCGCGGGGCACAGGCGATCGGCCGCGGCGCGCGGCCCCTCGACCACCGGGTCCGCCCCGGGCGCTGAGGCCCGTCCGCGCGATCGCCCCTGTCGCGCCGCGCGGGCCGGCGTTATAGACGCCGCACGATGGAAGCCAGCGAGCGGAAGGTGAGGATCGGCCTCGTCCAGATGCACTGCGACGAGGACCTGCGCACGAACATGGACCGGGCCCTCGCCGCGATCGCCGAGGCGGCGGGCGCGGGCGCGCGGATCGTGTGCCTGCCCGAGTTGTTCCGTTCGCGCTACTTCTGCCAGGCCGAGGACCACGCGTTCTTCGACCTCGCCGAGCCGATCCCGGGGCCGAGCACCGAGGCGCTCTCGGCCGCGGCGGCGCGCCACGGCGTCGTGATCGTCGGGTCCCTCTTCGAGCGCCGCGCGGCCGGCGTCTACCACAACACGGCCTGCGTGATCGACGCCGACGGGAAGATGCTCGGCATCTACCGCAAGATGCACATCCCCGACGACCCGCTCTACTACGAGAAGTTCTTCTTCACGCCGGGCGACCTCGGCTTCCGGTCGTTCGCCACCCGCTACGGGCGGATCGGCGTCTGCGTCTGCTGGGACCAGTGGTATCCCGAGGCGGCTCGACTCACCGCGCTCTCGGGCGCGGAGATCCTGTTCTACCCGACGGCGATCGGCTGGCACGAGGCGGAGAAGGCGGAGCACGGCTCGGGCCAGCACGACGCGTGGCAGACCGTCCAGCGCGGGCACGCGGTCGCCAACGGCGTCTGGGTCGCGACGCCGAATCGCATCGGCCGCGAGGGCACCGTGCAGTTCTGGGGCGGTTCCTTCGTCGCCGACCCGATGGGTGCGCTGGTCGCGAAGGCGGGGCACGAGGAGGAACGCGTCCTCGTCGTCGACTGCGACCTCGCCAGGGTCGAGGAGGTGCGGCGTCACTGGCCCTTCCTGCGCGACCGACGGATCGACGCCTACCAGGGGATCGTGCGCCGGATGATCGACGATGGCGACCGCTGAGGGCGGGCAGACCCCGCGCGCACTCGGCTACCGCTGGCCGGCGGAGTGGGAGCGCCACGACGCGACCTGGCTCGCCTGGCCGCACAAGCGCGACTCCTGGCCCGGAAAATTCGAGCCGGTTCCGGGGATCTTCGTCGAGATGGTGCGTGCGCTCTCCGCGGGCGAGCACGTCGAGATCCTCGTCCTCTCCGACGCACACGGATCCGAGGTGCGGGGGCTCCTGCGCGCGGCCCGCGTCGACCCGGCGGCGGTGCGGCTGCACGTCCTGCCGACCGACGACGCGTGGATCCGCGACCACGGCCCGATCTTCGTCCAGCGGGAGCGCGTGGACGGGCAGGGTACCGAGATCGCCGCGACCGCCTGGGGCTACAACGCCTGGGGCGGCAAGTACCCGCCCTGGGACAAGGACCGTCTCGTCTCCCGCGAGATCGCGCGTCGCCTCGGCGTGCCGGTCTTCGACGGCGGCATGATCCTCGAGGGCGGCTCGATCGAGGGCGACGGCGAGGGCACGATCCTGACGACCGAGTCCTGCCTGCTGAACCCGAACCGCAACCCGTCGCTCGACCGCGCCGGGATCGAGCGGCGCCTGCGCGACTTCCTCTGCGCGGACAAGATCCTCTGGCTCGGCGACGGCATCGTCGGCGACGACACCGACGGCCACGTCGACGACCTGACGCGCTTCGTGGCGCCCGGTCGCGTCGTCACCGTGGTCGAGGACGATCCCGCCGACGAGAACCACCGCCCGCTGCGCGAGAACCTGGAGAGGCTGCGCGGCATGACCGATGCGCGGGGGCGCCGGCTCGAGGTGATCGAGTTGCCGATGCCGCGACCGCAACTCGAGCAGGACCAGCGGATGCCCGCGAGCTACGCGAACTACTACGTCGGCAACGCCGCCGTGCTCGTGCCGACGTTCGACGACCCGGCCGACGCGCGCGCGCTCGGAGTCCTCTCCGATGCCTTCCCCGGCCGCAAGGTGACCGGGATCCGCGCGACCGACCTGGTGTGGGGGCTCGGAGCCTTCCACTGCCTCTCGCAGCAGCAGCCTCGCTGACGGATCGAACGGGCAGGCGCGCGGCCCACGCGAGCCACGCATCGGAGGCTCGGCCGACGCCGGGCGCCGCGCCCGGCGGGCCCTCGTCGGCGTGACAAGCGGTCGCCCGGCGTCGTAGTTGCTGCGGCATGGACTTCGCCGAGGTGATCCGCACGACGCCCACCTGCCGCCGCTACCTTCCCGATCCCGTTCCCGACGACGTGCTGCAGCGAGTGCTCGACGGGACGCGCTGGGCGCCCACCGGCGGGAACCGGCAGGGCGTCCGTTTCGTCGTGGTGCGCGACGCGGACCGGCGCCGGGCCCTGCGCGACCTCTACGTGCCGCTCTGGGAGCAGTACGCCGGGCGGGCGACGGAGCGGCCGGGTGCGCCGCTGCCCCGGCTGCTCGCCGAGGCGGACCACATGGCCCGCAACCTCGACCGGATCCCCGTCCTCGTCGTGGTGTGCGCGCAACTCGCCGACCTGCTCGCGACCGACCGCCACCTCGGAAGGCTGTCGATCGTGGGCGGCGCCTCGGTGTATCCCGCGGTTCAGAACCTGCTCCTCTCCGCCCGGGCCGAGGGACTGGGCACGGCCCTGACCACGCTGCTGTGCGCCGTCGAGCCGCAGGTGAAGGATCTGCTCGCGATCCCCGAGGGCGTCGCGACCGCGGCGCTGGTCGCGCTCGGCCGGCCGGAGGCGCCCTTCCCCGGCCGCCTCGTGC
>JAGWVP010000188.1 GCA_018970825.1 bacterium
TCCCCGATCGTGCACCCCTGAGCGCGTCTGCGGCCTCCGGGCGCGACGAGGCGCGGTTCGCAATCTCCGACGGCATCGATCGGAACGTCGTCCGCGTCATGTTCGTCTCGACGGCCATTGACCCCGGCGACCGCCGGCGGCTAATCCCCGCGTCACCTCGCTCCGGGTCGCGTTCCCCGCGCGATCCGAACGGAAGTCTCCGGGGCCCCGACGGGGTGCAGCGGAGCCAATCGCAGGCGGGTCGCCTGTGCAAGGGGGAACGATGGGCAGGAACGGGAGGAGAGGCAGCGTGCGCGGGTGGATCGCGGCGGTCGCGGGCGTGGCCGTGATCGCCGCCGGGGCGGTCCGGGCGAGCGCCGACGTCGCGAAGGCCGAGGTGCAGGATGCCGTCGACCTCAACACGGCGTCGGTCGCGGACCTCGCGGCGCTGCCCGGGATCGGCGAGTCGAAGGCGAAGGCGATCGTCGCATGGCGCGAGGCGACGCCCTTCCGGTCGGTCGACGAGCTCCGCGACGTGAAGGGGATCGGCGACAAGATGCTCGAGAAGCTCCGCCCGCGACTGACGGTGTCGCAGCTCGCGGGGGCCTCGGGCCCGAACCGGGCGAAGGGAGCGGAGGCCGCGTCGGCCAGCGCGTCGGGGGCGACGAGCCGGGCACGCGCCGCATCGCAGGCCGCGCAGGCGGGGAAGGGGGAGGAGGCGGTCGGTCGTTGAGCGCGGCGGCGGGGGCCGTCCGGCGGGCTTTTCCGCCGCCGGGCGGCGCTCCGCTCGCCGCGGCCGTGCGCCACGGCGAGGTCCCGCCGCGACTTGACCGGCGTCCACCGGTGTTCGAACCTGCGGTCGTGGCGAGGGGCAGCGCGGACCGGCCACTTGCCCCGGATCCCCCCGAGCGTCCCGGGAGAGGGACGGCGCGGGACGGGCCGATCCGGATCCTCCACGCGGTCGGGACGATGAATCGCGGCGGCGCGGAGTCCATGCTGATGGATCTCCTGCGCCTTCTCGATCCCGCCCGGTTCTCCTGCGCCGTACTCGCCCACGGTGCGACGGCCGGGGAGTTCGAACCCGAACTCGAACGACTCGGAATTCCCGTTCTGCGGCATCCGTCTCTCGGGAGTCTCGGTTACCCGCGGTACGTCGCGACGCTCGCCCGGTTCCTCGGGGCGAGCGGGCCCTTCGACGT
Organism: bacterium; assembly: GCA_018970825.1. Taxonomy (GTDB): domain Bacteria; phylum Desulfobacterota; class Binatia; order UBA12015; family UBA12015; genus REEB422. The sequence continues at coordinate 1,179 of JAGWVP010000188.1, forward strand.
CGTGCACTCCCACCTCGACTGGCAGGGCGCGGCGATCGCCGCGGGTGCGCGTCTCGCCCGGGTGCCGACGATCGTCGTTCATTCCCATGCCGCGTCGTGGTCGAGGCCCGACTCTCCCTCCGAGAGACTGCACCTCGCGTCCTGCCGGCTCCTCGTCCGGGTGCTCGCGACGGACGCATGGGCCTGCTCGCGGGACGCGGGGGTGTTCCTCTTCGACGACCGGACCATCGCGTCCGGGCGATTTCGGATCGTTCGCAACGCGATCGACACCGACCGCTTCTTCCCGGTGGATTCCGGCGACGTGGCAGCGAGGCGTGCGGCGCTCGGTTTGCCCCGGGACGCCCTGGTGCTCGGGCACGTGGGCTCGTTGTCGCCGGTCAAGAACCAGGGGTTCCTGCTCGATCTCGTCTCCCGGCTCGCGCGCCGGGGGGAGAGCGTCCGCCTTCTGCTCGTCGGCGACGGCCCGGACCGAAGCCGGTTGATCGCGCGAGCCCGGGAACTCGGCATCGAGCGGGAGGTGGTCTTCACCGGGTCTCGCTCCGACGTGCCCGACCTACTCGCCGTGCTCGACGTCTTCGTCTTTCCCTCGATCAGCGAGGGCCTCGGTCTCGCGGCGGTCGAGGCGCAGGCGGCCGGGATTCCCTGCGTCGTGTCCGGGGCCGTCCCCGGTGAAGCCGACATGGGAATCGGCCTGCTGGCCCGGGCCGCGCCGGATCCCGATGCCTGGGTCGACGCGATCGATCGACTTCGCGGCTCCCGTCGACACGACCGCTCCGAAATCGCGAAGTCGATCGCCCGTCGGGGCTACGATGCACGTCTCGCCGTGGCCGGGGTCGCCTCGCTCTACGAGGCCGCGGTGGCTCGCGACGGCGGGGCCTAGACCCGGGGCGGAGGATCTCCCGCGGAGCGGCGCTCGGCCGCGCGACGCTCCACCTCGTGCTTGAACTCGCCGACGGCGTCGGCCAGCGCCTGTTCCTCGAAGAGGCGACGAAGCGGACCGGGGATCCAAAACCCGATGTCGACGATCTGCGTGCAGGTCGCCCGGGTGCGGCCGGGTCCGATCGGCTCGAACTCGTAGGAGCCCTTCACCCCGGCCACGTCGCCTTCGACCAGGTTCCACGAGATCCGGTGCGGCAGGTCGTAGGTGTGCTCGAGCACGTAGCTGATCCGGCGGATCTTCATGTCGAGCTGGAAGGCGACGTTGCGGCCGCGTCCCTCCTCGTCGCAAGAGAGGATGGCGGCGCGCAGGACCGGCGTCGACCAGCGAGGGTGGTTCTCGAAGTCCGCCAGAACGGCGATGCAGGCCTCGACGTCGGCGTCGATCACGGCGGTGTGGGTCTTGCGGGTGGCGGACATCGGGCCTCCCTGCCGGCGGTGTCGGATTCCCGCCCGGCTCGCGGTTTAGCCCATCGACCGAGGAGAGGCCAGCCTTCGCGGCGGAGTCCGCACCGTCCGGTCGTGGCGGAGCGGTCGGTCGTCGCGAGGCGCCCGGACACGATCGACTTCCGTGTCCGTTCTTGTCCCTCCCCCGCGACGGGGCTAGGTTCCCCGACCATGAAGATCCGCACCGTGGAGTGGAAGGCCGGCCGGGTGGTGATGCTCGACCAGAGGCTTCTCCCGAATCGCGAAGTCTATCGCATCTACGACGATCCGGCCGACGTCATGGCCGCGATCCGCGACATGGTGGTGCGGGGTGCGCCGGCGATCGGCGTTTCGGCCGCGATGGGGATCGCGATGGGGGCCCGGTCGCTCTCCCCCGACCGTTTCCCGCGGGAGTTCGAGCGCCTCTGCCGCGCGTTCGCCGCGACGCGGCCGACCGCGGTGAACCTGTTCTGGGCGATCGAGCGCATGCGCAAGGTCGCGAGGGAGAACGCCCACCGCCCCGTCGAGACGGTGGTGAAGCTTCTCGAGCGCGAGGCCCTGTCGATCCGCGACGAGGACCTCGAGGGCAACCGGCGCCTCGGCGAGTACGGCGCGGCCCTGCTGCCGAAGGTCTGCAACGTCCTCACCCACTGCAACGCCGGAGGTCTCGCGACCGCGGGAATCGGCACCGCGCTCGGGATCGTGTGCGCGGCGCGCGACGCCGGCAAGAAGATCGCCGTGTGGGCCGACGAGACCCGTCCCGTCCTCCAGGGCGCACGCCTCACCGCGTGGGAGATGAAGCGCGCACGGATTCCCGTGACCGTCATCACCGACAACATGGCGGGGGCGCTGATGCGCCGCGGCTTGATCGACGCGGTCGTCGTCGGGACCGACCGCACGGCGGCGAACGGCGACGTCGCGAACAAGATCGGCACGTACTCGGTCGCGGTGCTCGCGGCCCACCACGGAGTGCCGTTCTACGTGGCCGCCCCGGTGAGCTCGATCGACCTGTCCTGCAAGACGGGCGAGCAGATCCCGATCGAGGAGCGGGCCGCCGCCGAGGTGACGCACGTCGGCGGCAAGGCGATGGTGCCCGGCGGCGTGAAGGTGTGGAACCCTGCCTTCGACGTGACGCCGCACGACCTGGTGACGGCGATCGTGACGGAGAACGGCGTGGCGCGCCCACCCTACACGCAGTCGCTCGCGAAGATGGTCCGGGGCGTCGTATCCGAGGTCCCCGCCCGCGAGCCAGCGGCGGCCGCCCGCACCCGGCGGCGGACGCGCAGCTAGGGGGCGGGAGCCGCGCCCCGCGGCGGCTTCAGGCTCGAAAGACGGTCGGGTCCGGGCGCCTCGCGGCGCGTGCTCCGGGGGACGGTCGGCGGTGGCCTGCCAGCCGACGGTCCTCGAGTCGGCCGAGCCGTGCGAGCACCGGCGCCCACTCGGCGCGCCGGAGGAGCGGAGCCAGCGCGGGTCGCCGGATCCCGCGGGGCCGGGAGGCCCGGTGCAGGACGTCGAGGCGGCGCAAGGCGGCGCCGACGTGCTCGGGGTCGAGGCTTCCCCGGCGCCAGGCCGCCCGGAGGCCGGCTGCGACCTCCTCTCCCTGGTCGAGCGATCCGCAGGCGAGGACCAGGTCGCATCCGGCCGAGACCGCGGCGGCGCCGAGTTCGGCCCGGCTTCCGAAAGCGTCGAGGGCGTGCATGCCGAGGTCGTCGCTCGCGACCACGCCCCGGAAGCCCATGTGTTCGCGCAGGAGCGATCGCAGGATCGCGGGCGAGAGCGTCGCCGGTCGGTCCGGGTCGAGCGCCGTGTAGACGACGTGGGCGGTCATGAGCATCGGCAGTCGGGCACGGATCGCGGCGCGGAAGGGCACGAGCTCGAGCTTCCGGAGAGACTGCAGGCCGCGCCGGACGACCGGGAGCGCGTGGTGCGAGTCGACCTCGGTGTCGCCGTGTCCCGGGAAGTGCTTGCCGCAAGCGAGGACGCCCGCGTCACGCAGTCCCGCCGCGAACGCGAGCGCGAGCCGGGCGACGGCGGCGGGTTCGCGGTGAAAGGAGCGATCGCCGATGACCGGGTTCGCCGGGTTGCTGTCGACGTCGAGGACCGGGGCGAAGTCGCAGTCGAAGCCCGCTGCCGCGACCTCTCGTCCGAGGGTGCGGCCGACCTCGCGGGCGAGAGCGGGCGAGTCGACCGCCCCGATGCGGCGCATCGGAGGCCACTCCGCGAAAGGTGCGCGAAGCCTCTGCACGCGGCCACCCTCCTGGTCGAGCGAGACGATCGCCCGGCGCCCGAGGATCGAGCGCACGTCGCGGGTGAGTTCGCGCACCTGGACCGGGTCGACCACGTTGCGGCGGAAGAGGATCACTCCCCCGGGGGCGAGGCGTTCGAGGCGCCGCCGGCTGCGGGCGTCGAGGCGAGGCCCGTCGAGGCCGGTGACGACGAGTCGCGAGAGGTCGTTCGACGGCATGCCCCCCCGGTAGCACCCTCGAGCGCCCGCCGCGCGGATGCCCGATCCGCGCCGCGACCCGGGGGCACCCGGGGAGGGACGCGGAACCTCCCGTTTTTCTTGCGTTTTCCCGTCCTTTCCGTGTAGAGGACCGGCGTGTCGGACGCGGTGGTGACGGGCATCGGGTGCGTCACCCCGATCGGGCTCGGGCGGGCCGCCTTCTCCGACGGCCTGCGCCGCGGGACGTCGGGCACGGGGGCCCTCGCGGCGATCGATCCGCGTCCCTACCGCAGCCGGGTGTCGGCCGAGGTGCGGGGCTTCCACGCCGACGAGTTCATGCCCGCCCGCGAGGCCCGCTCGTCGCCGCGGGTCGTCCAGTTCGCGATCGCGTGCGCCCGCATGGCGCTCGAGGACGCCGGCCTCGCGTCGTTCGCCGACCCCGGTCGCGTGGCGATCGTCGTCGGCACCTCGGGCGGCCCCGCCGCCTACCACTTCGAGCAGTACGCCACCTACGTCGAGCGGGGCGTGCGACGCATGCCGCCTTCGTTCCCGGCACAGGCGCACTCCGGCGTCATCGCGTCGGAGTGCGCGATCCAGCTCGGCGTCCACGGGCCCGTCTTCACGGTGTCGAGCGCCTGCACCTCGGGCACCGACGCGATCGGGCTCGCGCGCACGCTCGTCGCCTCGGGACAGGCCGACGTGGTGCTCGCGGGGGGCGTCGAGGCGCCGCTCTTCCCGCTGCTCTTCGCGACCTTCGATCGTCTCGAGATGATGTCGAGCCGTTTCAACGACGAGCCCGCGACCGCGTCGCGTCCCTTCTCGGCCGACCGCGACGGGTTCGTGCTCGGCGAGGGCGGAGCGATCTTCGTCGTCGAGTCCGCGCGGCACGCGATCGAACGGGGGGTGCGCTCGCTCGCCGTCGTCGGGGGCTACGGTGCGACCTGCGATGCGAAGTCGCACTTCAGCCAGGACGAGTCGGGAGACGACGCGGCCCGCGCGATCCGGATCGCCCTCGACGGCGCGGGGATCGGGCCCGGCGGGCTCGACTACGTGAACGCCCACGGCTCGGCGACCCCGCAGAACGACTTCTTCGAGACCGGCGTGCTCCGGCGGGTCTTCGGCGAGGAGGCCGCGCGCATCCCGGTGAGCTCGACCAAGTCGATGGTCGGCCACCTGCTCGGTGCCTGCGGCGCGGTCGAACTCGCGGCGACGATCGCGGGCATGGAGGGCGGCTTCCTCCCGCCGACGATCAACCTGCGCGAGCGGGATCCCGCCTGCGACCTCGACTGGGTCGCCGACGGGGCGCGCCCGGCCCGGATCCGGGCGGCGCTCTCGACGAGCTTCGGGTTCGGGTCGCGCAACGCGGCCCTGGTCGTGCACGCGCCGGTGAAGGGAGACTGAGATGGGCGCGCGCGCAAGCGAGGTGGAGGCGACGGTCGCGCGTCTCGCGGCGGTCGAGTTCAAGACCGACGAAGCACGAATCCGGAGTGCCGGGTCCTTCCGCGCGGAGATCGGCATGGACTC
>JAGWVP010000189.1 GCA_018970825.1 bacterium
TTCGCGATCAACTCGTCGGCGACGGTGGCCGGCATGTACTACGTCGACGGCGATGGCGTCGGTCACAGCTTCGTCCAGGAAAGCGACGGGACGACCACGACGATCGACGCGCCCGCGGCGGCGTACACGCAGGTGGTTGCGATCAATGCCTCCGGAAGCGTCGCGGGGAACTACGGGGATGCCTCCCTGGTCCGCCATGGCTTCCTTCGCAGCGCGGCGGGGACCTTGACCTCGGTGGATCCGACCGACTCCGCCGGGACCTGGCTGACCGGACTCGCCGCCTCCGGACAGGCGGTCGGCTACTACCGCTACCTCGGGCTCGACAAGGGATTCACGCGGCTTCCCGACGGAACGATCACGGTCGTCGACCCGCCGTCCGCCGTCGACGTTCGACCGAAGGGGATCGACGCCGCGGGCACCATCGCGGGTTCGTACACCGACCAGGTGAGCGGCGTCCGCACGGGGTTCGTGCTCGCGGCCGAGCCGCCGACTCCCGACCCATTCCAGATCCTCACGACGAGCCTCCCGGCGGCGGCGCGAAAGACGCGCTACTCGACCAGGCTCGCGACGGCCAACGGCGTGGGGGCGGTGAAGTGGAGATGGATCACCTACCTCCCCGCCGGTCTCCGACTCGCGAAAGGTGGAGTGATCAGCGGCATCCCGAGCAGGCGGATCTACCCGTCCAAGTACTATTTCACCCTGGAGGCGACCGACTCGAGCAAGCCCACGCCCCAGACGGCGACCGCGCGCATCTCGATCGAGATCCAATAGGCGGACGGGTCGCCCCTCACCCCAGCAGGAACGTCCCCCCGTCGAGCACGAGCGTCTGCCCGGTCATGTAGCTCGATGCGTCCGAGGCGAGGAACACCGCCGCGCCCGCGATCTCCTCGGGCTCCGCGTGGCGGCGCAGCGCTGCGCGAGCCACGGCCGGGTCGCGGATCGCAGGGTTCGTGAGCAGCGCCTCGGCCATCCGGGTCGCGACCAGCCCCGGCGCGATCGCGTTCGCGCGCACGCCGATCGACCCGAGCTCGCGTGCCAGCACTTGCGTGAGCGAGACGAGCCCCGCCTTGCTGACGCAGTAGGCGCCGAGCCCGGGGGCCACGTCGAGCCCGCCGACCGACGCCACGTTCACGATCGAGCCCGCGACGCCGTTGGCGCGGAACGACCTGGCCGCCTCCTGGCAGGCGACGAACGGCCCCTTCAGGTTCACGTCGAAGATCTTGTCCCAGGCGCGCTCGCCGAGCTCCGCGAGCGGCGTCATGAGCGGGTTCGTGCCGGCGTTGTTCACCAGCACGTCGAGCCCGCCGAGCTCGCGCGCCGCCTCGATCACGGTCGAGCGGACCTCGTCGGTCCGGCCGACGTGGCACGGCAGCACGATCGCGCGGCGCCCCAGCGCCTCGACCTCGCGCGCCACCTCGAGCAGTCCCTCGCGCCGCCGCGAGACCAGCGCCAGGTCCGCCCCGGCCTCGGCCATCGCGAGCGCGATCGCGCGGCCGATGCCGCGCGAGGCGCCCGTCACGATCGCGCGCTTGCCGTCGAGCCGGAAGCGCCCGAGCGCGCTCCGCGGTGTCGTGTCGTCACCCATCGTCTCCCTCCTCAGCGGTGCCCGTCGAGGGCGCCCAGGATCCCGACCAGCGCCTCGTGGACGGGCCCGTTCGTCGCGAGCGTCTGTCGGGCGTCGACTCCCGGGTCTCGGCCCGCGAAATCGCTCGTGCGGCCGCCGGCGCGGCGCACGAGCAGCGTGCCCGCCGCCACGTCCCAGGGCTTCAAGCCCCATTCCCAGAACGCGTCCACGCGACCGCAGGCGACCCAGGCGAGGTCGAGGGCCGCGGCCCCGATTCGCCGGACGTCGCGGCAGCGCACCATCATCTCGCGGAAGGACCGCAGGTAGAGGTCGACGCGCTCGCGCCGGTCGTACGGGAAGCCGGTCGCGACGAGGCAGGCGCCCGGGTCGACCTCCGCGCTGGTCGCGATCACCTCGTCGTTGCGGGTCGCCGGTTCCTCGACGGTCGCCCGGAAGAGCTCGTCGCGCATCGGGTCGTAGACGATGCCGACCAGAGCGCGGCCGCGGCGGGCGGAGTCCGCCGCGAGCGGGTCGCGCGGGTCGAGCCCCGCCACGGCGGCGATCGAGACCGCGAACTGCGGCAACCCGTGCGCGAAATTGGTCGTCCCGTCGAGCGGGTCGACCACCCAGTGGAGCGGGGCGCGGCCGGGCGGGGGGGCGCCCGCCTCGGCGGACCGGGCCCCGCCTTCCTCGGTCACCAGCAGGTCGCCCGGGAAGGCTTCGCGCAGACGCCGGGAGATGAGCGCGTCGGCCGCCCGGTCGGTGTCGGTGACGAGGTCGACCGGGGCCGACTTCGTGGCGATGCGCCGCGGGGCGGCGAAGTTCGCCCGGATGATGGCGCCGGCCTCGCGGGCGATCCCGGCGGCGACGTCGGCTGCGTGGCGCAGGGCGTCCCCTTCCATTCGCGATCCTCTAGCGGCGGCCCCTCGTCGAGTCGACCGGGGGCCCGGACCTCTGGCGGCTGCGGGCGGAGACCGCTAGAAGGCGGCCCGGCGCCGGGCGAGGGTGGGCGGTCGCCAAGTTGGTAAGGCACCGGACTTTGGCTCCGGCATTCGAAGGTTCGAATCCTTCCCGCCCAGTTTCGCCGTTCCCGCCCGAACCCAAGCACTTCCATCGCGATCACGAGAGGTCCAGGGTCCCCCATGAGCGACAGCGCACGCAGCGCCGACGGCGCCAAGGATGCGATCAAGATCTTCGCGGGGAACTCGAACCCGGCGTTGACCGCGGCGGTCTGCAAGGAGCTCGGGGTGCCCGTCGCGCGGGCCGACCTGCGGCGCTTCAGCGACGGCGAGATCAACGTCGACATCCAGGAGAATGTCCGCGGCGGCGACGTGTTCGTCGTCCAGTCGACGTCGACGCCGGGCAACGATCACCTGATGGAGCTGCTGCTCATGCTCGACGCGCTGAAGCGCGCGTCGGCGGGCCGCATCACCGCGGTGATCCCGTACTACGGCTACGCGAGGCAGGACCGGAAGGTCGCGCCCCGCGTGCCGATCAGCGCGAAGCTCGTGGCCGACCTGCTCGAGACGGCGGGCGCCTCGCGCGTGCTGACGATGGACCTGCACGCCGGCCAGATCCAGGGCTTCTTCAACATCCCGGTCGACAACCTCTACGCGACCCCGGTCCTGCTGCGCTACCTGCGCGACCGCATCAACGGCGACCCGACCACGGTCATCTCGCCCGACGCGGGCGGCGTCGAGCGCGCGCGTGCGTTCGCGAAGCGCCTCGACGGCTCGCTCGCCGTCATCGACAAGCGCCGCTCCGGCCCGAACGAGGTCGCCGAGATGAACATCATCGGCGAGGTGCAGTCGCGCACCGCCATCCTGGTCGACGACATGGTCGACACGGCGGGCACCATCTGCAGCGCGGCGCAGGCCGCGATCGACGCGGGCGCGCAGGAGGTGCTCGCGGTCTGTAGTCACGCGGTGCTCTCCGGGCCCGCGATCGACCGCCTCGAGAAGTCGCCCATCCGGGAGCTGATCGCGACCGACACGATCGCCCAGGGGCCCCGCTCGACCGCCTGCAAGAAGGTGAAGATCCTCACGGTCGCTCCCCTGATCGCCGAGGCCATCCGGCGGACCCACCAGGAGGAGTCGATCAGCTCGCTGTTCGTCTGACGGGGTCGGCTCGCGTTCGGCACCCCCGCAGGGGGCCGACTCGCGTTCGGGCCCCCGATCTGCTTTCGGAGACCGGATCATGGAGACGCTCATCATCGAAGTCGAGGCCAGGGAGGCGGCCGGCAAGGGCCCGGCGCGCCGCACCCGCGTGAAGGGACTCATGCCCGCCGTGTTCTACGGGCCGAAGGCCGCCGCCCGCGCGATCGCGGTCGACGCGAAGACCTTCAACAACCGGATCGCCCACCTCGAGGGCTCCCACCTGATCGAGCTGCGGTCGTCCGACGCGTCGCTGAACGCGAAGAAGGTGCTGCTGCGCGACATCCAGTTCGACCCGGTCGCCGGCCGGCCGCTCCACGCCGACTTCTACGAAGTCGACCTGACCAGGCCCATCCAGGTGCGCGTGCCGCTCCACCTCGAGGGCAAGGCGGCAGGTGTCACGCTCGGCGGCATCCTGCAGCCGATCCTGCGCGAGGTCATGGTCTCCTGCCTCCCGACGCAGATTCCGGAGTTCCTCGTCCACGACGTCACCTCGCTCGGCATGCACGAGTCCGCGCACCTCGACGAATTGAAACTGCCCGAGGGCGTCTCGATCGTCTCGCGCGAGAACGAAGCCTTCGTCACCATCGTCGCACCGGCTGCCGAGGAGAAGAAGGCGGCCGAGGGCGCGGAGGGCGCGGCGGCCGCGGGGGCCGACGGCGACAAGAAGGCTGCCGACGCGAAGAAGGCCGGGGACGCGAAGAAGCCCGAGGCCAAGAAGGACGCGAAGAAGTAGCGTCGGCGCTCCGGCGTTGCGGTGTCATCCCGGGCGATCATCGGACTGGGCAACCCGGGGGCCCGCTACGCGGGTACCCGCCACAATGCGGGCTTCCTCGTCGTCGAACGCCTCGCCGCGCGCCACGCCCTGTCCTGGCGAACCGGTGCCGACGGGCTCGCCCGGGTGGCCGACGGCCGGATCGGGGGCGTCGAGGTAAGGCTCGTCGAGCCGCTCACCTTCATGAACCGGAGCGGTGAAGTGCTCCCCGAGCAGGCTCCCGGGATCTCACCGGCCGACCTGCTCGTCGTCCACGACGAGGTGGACCTGCCCTTCGCCCGGCTGAAGCTCAAGTCCGGGGGTGGGAATGCCGGGCACCGGGGCCTCCGGTCGATCCAGGAGCACCTCGGGGGCGAGGCCGGCTTCGCCCGGCTCCGGGTCGGAGTGGGGCGGCCTCCCGCCGGGATCGACACGGCGGACTGGGTCCTGGCGGACTTCGCGGGCCCGGAACGGGACCGCCTGGCGGAGGTCTTCGAGGCTGCCGCCGACGGCTGCGAGGCCTGGCTCACCCTCGACCCGGTCGCGGCGACGAACCGGGTGAACGCGCCCCCGCTCGCGTCCTCCCGCGACGGGGAGGGCGCCGGCGAAGGTCCCGGCGGGCTTCCCCCCGTCAAGCCTTGAGCCGGCGGCGCCCCGCTGTTAGACGGCTCCTTTCCCCGGAGGCTTTCCAGAATGCGTTCCTACGAGGCGATGATTGCCTATCACCCGGACACCGGCGAGACCGGCGTCAAGGACCAGCTCGAGCGCGCCAAGCAGATCATCGCGGGCGCGGGCGGCGAGGTCTCTCAGACCGTCGACTGGGGATCGCGCGATCTCGCGTACCGCATCGAGAAGCAGCGTCGCGGCCAGTTCCACGTGGTCGCGTTCCGCGGCACCGGTGCCACGGTCGCCGAGCTCGAGCGCAACCTGCGCATCTCCGACCACGTCCTGCGCTACATCACGGTGCAGGTCGACCCGAACCGGCCCACCCTCGAGCCGCCGCGTCCCCGACGCGAGTTCGGCCCCGGCGAGGGCGACGGACCCGAGGGCGGCGCGCCCGTGGGCGAGGGCGGTGCGATGGATCCCGGCGACATCGAGTCGCCCGAGCTTTCCTGAACGAGCGTGACCCATGGCTGACGAGAGAGACAGGGATTTCGGTCGCCCCGGCGGCGCTTCCGGTGGCGGCGACGACCGTCGTCGCGGCCCGCGCGGTCGCTCGGAAGACGGCAACCCGTTCCGCCGTCGCGGCGGACGTCGCAAGGTCTGCCGGTTCTGCGCCGAGAAGACGCTCGTGATCGACTTCAAGGACGTGCGCACGCTCGGCAACTTCATCACCGAACGCGGCAAGATCATCCCGAGCCGGATCACCGGCAACTGCGCCCGCCACCAGCGGCGACTCACGACGGCCATCAAGCGCGCGCGCACCACGGCGCTGCTGCCGTTCACGCTCCTGCTGCGCTCCTGACGCGGCGCGCTCAACCGGAACCGGATCCATGGAAGTCATCCTCCGCGAGAACGTCGTGAACCTCGGCGAGACCGGCCAGGTCGTGAAGGTCAAGCCCGGGTACGCCCGCAACTACCTGCTGCCGCGCGGGCTCGCCGTCGAGGCGAGCCGTCGCAACGTCGCCGAGCTCGAGCACCAGAAGCGCGTCATGGCGGCGCGCCGCGAGCGCGAGCTCAAGTCCGCACGCGAGTACGCGGAGCGTCTCGACGGACTCGTCATCGAGATCCGCGCGCGCGCGGGCGACGAGGACAAGCTCTACGGATCGGTCACGAACATCGACATCGAGCGCGTCCTCGCCTCGCGCGGCTTCGAGGTCGATCGACGCCGCATCGACCTCGACGACCCGATCAAGCGGCTCGGCACCTACCGCATCCCGATCGGGGTCGCCCAGGAAGTGAAGGCGACGATCACGCTGAAGGTCCTCTCCGAGGCCTGAGGAGCTCCCCCGGGGGGGG
>JAGWVP010000190.1 GCA_018970825.1 bacterium
GAGGCGACGGCGGCCGCGGCGACCGCGATCGCCCCCGACCCCTGCCCACCGCCGTAGCCCATCTCGCAGAAGAAGCGCAGGTTCTCGATGCCGAGCCCGCGGCACATCTCCATCTCGGAGGTCGCCTCGAGTCCCGACTTCACCATCCCGTCGACGTCCTCGGGGCGGAGCCCGGCGTCGTCGAGCGCCTGCATCGTCACCCGCATCGCGTTCGTGCGCTCGGGCGTGCCGATGTTCTTCGAGAACGGCAGGTGGGCGATGCCGACGATCGCGGCCTTGCGCTTGAGCGTGGTCATGGGGGGCGGGCCCGATCCGGCGATCGGCCGTCGCCGGTATGCCGACCCCGGGCGCCCGGGTCAACGCGCGGGCGGTCCCGGCGCGCCGTGGGAGATTCGCCGAGCCTCCCGGTCGAGAAGGAGGAGCGCCGCGGCCCATGTCGCGAGCGTCCCCGCGTTCACGACGAGGGACACCACCGGGAAGCCGTGCGTATGCAGTCGAGCCGGGACGAGGCCCGCCGCGATGCAGGCGATCGCGACCAGGATCGCCGGAGCGCGCCGCAGGTCCTCCTCGCCTCGAGCCCGGAGCGCGCCGATCCGCAGCAGCGCGATCACCGGCAGCAGGACGAGGAGGTCGTCGTACACGCGGTGGTACCAGCCGGTGCGCGCGACGATCGCCACCACCCCGAGGAGGTTCCAGGGGTCGGTTCCGCGCCGCCGCCACACCCAGAGCCCGGTCGCGATCAGGACGATCGCCGGCAGGATCACCATGAGCGGGCTCGCCTCGAGTCCGCGATGAACGAGCCACGCCTGGAGGTTTCCGTAGGAGGCACCGATGATGCGGCGGGCGGATCCCGCGGGGTCGGATCCCCCGAGCGAATCCGTGTCGAACGGCTGGAAGGCGAGCGCGAACGCCGTGAGGAGGGCGTAGCCGGCTGCCGTGAGCACCGCGGGACGCAGCCGGCCCGGGCAGAAGAGGACGATCCATGCGAACGGCGCGGTCGCGCTCGGCTTCGCCATCGCGACGCAGAAGAGCCCTGCGACCGCGAGATCGGTGCGCAGGTCCTCGCGGCCGCCCGCTCCGCCCCGGGCCGCGAGCAGGCAAGCCACCACGAGCGGCGGCAGGACGAGAAGCAGGAGCTGGCCGTTGCCGATCGTCGCACCCGTCGAGTTGAAGGCGAGGGGCACCAGTGCGACGGCGAGGCGTCCGGCGCGCGAGCGAATGCCGCTCTCGCGCACCGTGATCGAGACGAGCCAGGCGAGGAAGACGACGTAGACGACGGCCCACAGGCGTCTCGCGCCCTCGAATCCGACCCAGCCGAGGATCGGCCACAGAACCGGGTAGGTCGCCGGCGGATAGATCGCGTCGTCGAGTGCGTAGACCGGCTCGCCCGCGAACCACGCCCGGGTCTCGTTCCATCGGCGGACGAGGTCGACCGCGCCGAGATTCTCGGGCAGGCCCCACACCAGGCGATGGAACTCGTCTCCGAGCTTCGCCGCTGCGAGCAGCGCGAGGATCGCGATCCCGGCGCGCATGGCGGTCGACGTCCGTTCCGCGGGCCGCGTCGAGGGGATCGGCGAGCCGGGCACTCAGGCGGCTCCCGCGCTCGCGGGAAATCCGGTTTCCCGGTCCGCGTCGCTGCCGAGGGGATCGAAGCCGGGGGCGAGCCCCGCGAGGAAAAAGAGGTCGGCGAGCCAGATCCAGGGCGCGAGCGTCCGGGGGACGTGTTGCAGCACCGCGGCCGCCGATCCGGGGGACAGCAGGTGAGCGACCGTGGCGGCGAGCAGGATCGCCGCGATCCGGAACGTTCGTCGGTCTGCTCCGCCCGGCGCGCCGCGTGAGGCCACGATGCGGACGAGTGCGATCACCGGCAGGGAGAGGAGCATGTCGTCGTAGATGCGGTGGTACCAGCCGAGCCGGGCCGCGAGCGCGCAGACGCCGAGCAGGATCCACGGGTCGGTACGGCGGTGGAAGAAGAGCCAGGCGCCGCAGGCGAGGACGGAGACGACCGGCAGGACGAAGTTCTGGAGCCCGACGAGTCCGGCGTCCCAGGACATGTTCTGCAGGTTGCCGTAACCGCCGTCGAAGGGCATCCGGGACTTCTGCTCCGGCGGTCGTTGCGCCCATGCCTCGCCCGACGTGGCCCATTGCATCCTGTTGTCGACGGCGGTCTCGATGACTTCGGCGATGCCGGCGTCCGGATTCGGCGTCCGGAGGGCGGCGAGGGCGAGGAGGGTGAGGGAGACGTAGAGGGCGCCCGAGAGAACGGCCGGCCGTGGCGAGCGCGGCAGGAGCAGGACGAGCCAGGCGAAGGGTGCGAACAGGGTCGGCTTGACCGAGGCGAGGGTGAAGAGGACGGCCACACCGGCGGAGTCGACCCAGTGCGAGGGGCCGCGGGCCATGCGGAGTGCGGCGGTCACGACGAGCGGGAGGAAGAGGGGCACGATCTGGCCGATGCCGACGGCGCTCGAAGTCGCGCTCAGGGCGAGCGGCAGGAGAGCGCAGGCGACCTTGCCCGGGGTGGAGCGCAGGCCGCAATCGCGCGCGCAGATCCAGGAGAACCAGCCGAGGCAGCCGAGGGAGAGGAGGGCCCAGAGGCCGCGGACCTCCTCGAAGGACAGCCACCCGACGGCCGGCCACAGCAGCGCCTGGCTCGCGGGCGGGTACACGGCGCCCTTGATCCAGTAGCCTGCGAACCAGGCGCGGGTCTCGTCGAAGCGCAGGTGCAGGTCGACCGCGCCCCCCTCGTCCCACACGAGGAGTCGCTCGAAGCCGTTCGAAAGCTTCGCGAACGCGAGGGCCGCGAGCAGCGCGACGAGGGCCCAGGCACGCGGATCGAGCGAGCGCTCTGGGGGCCGCAGTCCCGACGGCGCGGAGGAGACCATCTCGACCCGGTCCATAGCCGCCGCCCCGGGATGCCTCCAGTCCCTCCCCCTCGATACCGCGATTCGTCGCGCTCCCATGACCCCGGGGCCTCGCGCCCGCGGGCTTGGACGCGGGTCCGGGGAGGCGGGTATAGGGACCGCGTGGCCTCCCGAGCCGATCGACGTCGTGCCGCCCGCGATGCCGTGTCCTCCCGGACCGCGGCCGAGACCATCCCGGGCGGACCTGGTGCCGGTCGCTCGGCGCAGGCCGGTCCCGGGCCGGATGCGCTCGCGCGGATCCTGCCGCTCGTCCTTCTCGCCGCACTGCTCGCGACCCATTGGCGCTGGTTCCAGGGGAAGGTGACCTGGTATCTCGCGGTCGACCAGCACGGCTACTACGCGTTCGCGCGCGACCTGCTCCACGGCAGGCTCTTTCACCCGTGGTCCCCGGCCACCCTGCTCGGCGACAAGCTCTGGCCGCGTACCGACGTCCTCGCGCAGACCTACATCTTCGACCAG
The DNA here is from genome assembly GCA_018970825.1 of bacterium. Taxonomy (GTDB): domain Bacteria; phylum Desulfobacterota; class Binatia; order UBA12015; family UBA12015; genus REEB422. The sequence goes on from JAGWVP010000190.1 coordinate 3,381, forward strand.
GGCCGCATCCACTCGCGCTACGCACCGGGTTTCCCGATCCTGCTCGCGGGCTGGCTCGGCCTGTTCGGCGAGTCGAACATCCACGCGCTGAACCCGGTCCTGTTCTGCGTCGCGATGGGTCTCGTCGCTCTGCTCGTCCGCAAGACGACGGGCTCGTGGTGGCGCGGTCTCGCCGCGGCGTCGTTCGTCGCGATCTGTCCGACCCAGATCCACTGGTGGGGCGCCACCCTGACCCGCGACGTCGCGACGCACGCGGTCGCGTGGAGCGGGCTGTGCCTGCTGCTGCCCCGCTTCGGCGGCCCGCTCGGAGGATGGAAGTCGATCGTGGGTGCGCTCGCGGTGGGCTTCGCTTCGTCGATGCGCCCCGATGCCGCGCTCTACCTGCTGCCGGCGTCGCTGCTCGTGTGGCGGCGGTTGCGCCGCAGCGGCTGGCGCGATGCGCGAACCGCGCTGCTTCGCATGGGTCTCGGCTGGTTCGCCGGCGTCCTGCCGCTGCTCGCCTACGACCTCGCGGCCACGGGATCGCTGCTGCCGCCGCAGGCGATCGAGATCAAGCCCCTGCTCGAGAGCGCCTCGCGCGCGGTCCTCGACGGGCTCGTCCCGGAGGCCCACGCGGCCCGCGGCTGGCACGGCGGCGTATGGGAGCCGGTCCAGGGCGGCGCGTGGTCGCCTGCGAACTTCGCCCGCGTCTTCCCCTTGCAGGTGCGGGCGATCCAGCTCGCGTACGGACCCGTGCTGCTCGGCTTCGTCCTGCTCGGGGCGGTGGTGTCGTTCTTCGCCCACCGCGACCTCTTCCTCGCGGCGGTGCCCTACGCTGCGGCGTCGCTGCTCTTCTTCAGTTGCTGGGTGCGACCCGACGCTCGCTACCTCGTCGGCTTCCACCTGTTCTGCGCGACGCTCCTCGTCGAGGGGGTGCTCGGCACGATCGACCTGCTCCGGCGCCTGCTCGACCGCGGCTCCGCCGTGGCCGCGCAGGTCCTCGGCGCGGCCTTCGTCGTGCTGCCGATCGGCGGCGCGCTGCTCGCCTCGCGCCTCGTGCCCGCGCTGCTCGCGGCGACCTGGATCTGCGCGGGAACGGCGGCGGTCGCAGCCGCGGCGACCCTGGCATGGCCGGGCCGGCGGATCGCCCGTTTCGCCGCGATCGCCCTCGGCTCGATGGCCTTCGTTCTCGCGATGCGGACCGACCTCGGCTCGATGACGCGCAACGCAGGCATCCAGGGGCCCGAGATCGAACGCGCGACCCGCAACGTCCAGGCCAAGCTGCCGCCGAACGCGGTCGTGCTCACGACGGAGGACGTCGGTCGGCCGCAGGAGAACCTCGAGATCTACGCCGACCGCCGCGCGATCTACACGACGGACCTGCAGCGCTGGAACGAGATGCGCCCGGTCGAGGCCGCCTTCCGCCTGCTTCGCAGCGGGCAGCGCTTCTTCCTGCTGCTGCCCGCCGGACAGCCGGAGACCGAGAAGGTGCTCGCGGACCTCCCGGCCGAGGACGTGCTCGTGGTCGAGAAGGTCGAGACCATCCCGCCGAAGAAGGCGACCGAGTGGTTCGTCGCCGCCCCGTTCCACAAGGGCATCGAGCTCGGCCTGTGGGAAGTCCGGGAGAAGGATCCCGGGATGCACAAGCCGCTCTCGATCGGGCCGATCCCGGGGTCGCCGCCGCCTTCGTGACGGCCCGCGACCTCGCGTCGGTGCGTCAGGCGGCCTTCTTCGCCTCCGCGAGTGCCGCGTCCATCCCCGAGAGGATCGAGGCCGGGTCGTTCTCGTCGTAGAAGTGCGGGTAGTCCTCGCGCTTCGCGGTCACGTCCTTGCGGATCTCGCCGTCGGGCGAGAGGAAGACCGTCCGCGGGACGTAGTCGCCCGAGGGCGCGTAGCGGTGGGCGCTCATCGCCTTCTTGTCCTTGTCGATGCGGATCATGACGAAGCGCTTCGACTTCTCGACGACCCCGGGGTCGTGGAAGACCTTCGCGTAGTTCGTGCAGTGGGGGCACCACTCCGTGTAGACGACGAGGCAGACGGGCTTGCCGTCCTTCTTGGCCTCGGCGAGCCCCTCGTCGAGCGGGCGCCACGCGATCGCGCCGTCGTTCCAGTCGCCGCCCGCGATCGACACGGCCGGAGCCGCGAGCAGGAGGGCGAGCAGCAGGGAGAGGAGGGCGCGTCGACTCGTCATGGGGCGCGTCTTAGCCGCTCGTCGTGTCGCGGGCCACGGGGCTTTGCTCTCGGGGCCCGGCCCGGCTAGCGAGGGCGCCGTGGCCGGCTGGTACCGGGGCAACTCGCCGTTCCTGCGCTCGAACGGACGGCCGGGCTTCTCGAGGCTCCCGGGCGGCCGCCTGCTGGTCGGCGAGTACCCGCAGCCCGACGACGCGGCCTGGATGCGCGCCGAGCAGGCCGTCGACGCGGTTCTCTGCCTCCAGGACGACGACGACTTCGCCTCGAAGCGGCTCGACCCGGGCGGGATGCTTCGGGCGTACCTCGACCACGGCATCGAGTTCCACCGTGTGCCGGTCGTCGACGGCGACTCGGAGCACCTCGCCGCGCGGCTGCACGAGATCGTGGACCTGCTCCACCGGCTGCTCGCGGACGGCCGTCGCGTCTACCTGCACTGCAACGCCGGCTTCAACCGCGCACCGACGGTCGCGATCGCCTACCTCCACGTGCACGGCGGGCTCGGGCTCGAGGAGGCCGAGCGGGTGGTGAAGGCTCACCGTCCGTGCGTGCCCTACCGGCGCGCGCTGGAACTGGCCTTCCGCCCCGCGCGCTGAGCCGGTGGAACCCGTGCGCCGCGGGTTCAGGCGTCGCGCTTCGCCTCGAGCTGCGACCAGCGCTCGTAGAGCGAATCGACCCGCGCGCGCGCGGTCTCGACCGCGCGCCAGCGCTCCGCGAGAACGTCCGCGCGCGTCGCGACGTCGGGATCGGCGGCGGCCTCGCCGAGCTTCTCGAGCTCGGCCTCCGCCTCGAGAATCGTCGCCTCCATGCCGTCGAGCTCGCGCTGCTCCGACCAGGTGAGACGTCGCTGCGTCGCCGGGCGGG
>JAGWVP010000191.1 GCA_018970825.1 bacterium
GGGCCGAGCACGATCTCGCCCCAGCACCAGCCGAGCGCCAGCACCCCGACCCAGGGCAGCACCGGGTAATTGAGGAAGATCGACGGCGTCGCCGCGCCGCCGTCCCAGAGGAGGTTCGCGAGACCGGTCGGCAGGAGTTCGTCTCCCATTTCCGGCGTGAGCACGAACCCCGCGGCGAGAAGGGCCAGCCATGCGGGCGCGAGGTGGCGCAGCAATGCCATCGCCGCGATCCCGCAGCCGATCGCCGTCAGGACGTCGAGGTGGAGCCCCGCACGGGGGCTGCCGGCGTTCATCCACGCGACGTCGAGCAGCAGGATGAAGAGGCCGCGCGTGACGAGGAAGCGATCGATCGCTTCGGCGGACTCACCTCGTTGCGTGCGACGTCTCGTGCCCAGCACGAGCGACAGCCCGGCGAGAAAGACGAAGGCCACCGGGCAGAAGTGCGTCACCCAGCGCAGGAAGAACTGCGCGACCGGGAACGACGTCATGCCGTGCGCCAGGTTTCTGCTGCCCGGCATGACGCGGCCTTCGTTCAGGAACGCCGAGGCGTGGTCGACGGCCATGAGCACCAGGGCGAGGCCGCGGACCTGGTCGATCGGAAGGAGACGCTCCACCGGTTTCGTCGCGTCGTCCATGGACGAGGCTTGAACCAGCGTCGGGAGCGAGCGTCAAAGAACAGGCTGCGGGCACCCGAGTCGGAAGAGAGGGGCTCCGTGGAGTCGGCCTGTGCGAGCCCTCGGAGGCCGGCTACGCCCGCCTAGTTGGCGTCGATGAAGCTCCCTCCGAGCACCCATCCGTACAACCTGCGATCGGAACCGTTGTCGGCATCTTCGAGGCGGAGGTCCTGCGGGCCATTCCTGAAACTCAGGCCTCTACCGCGCGAGCAATCCTCGGTCACGCATAAGAGTTGGGTTCTCCGTTGTAATCCCCTGAGATAGAACACATTGCTGTAAGCCGTGGTCTTGTCGGTGTAACGAACCCAATTGTACATGCCCTCGTACACGAACTCGTCCGGTTGGTCGTACAGGCTCAGTCCCTGCGCTTTCAGTTTTTCGTTCGACCACGAGTCGAGATAGGGCACGAGTCGACCAGGAGGGCCATCGACGACGTTCCAGTCGATGATCTTGGATCCCGACCGCTTGAAGTTCTGCCCATTCGTCGCGAAGGCTCCCGGTTTCGCGGTTTTCGAGACCTTCATTCCGATCAACCCGACGGTCCCGTTGCCGTAGGGAGGGGAGATTCGGGGGTTGTTTTGGAGAACCCACGGATCTCTGTTCCGGTCCGGGATCAACACGCCGAGAATGTTGGCAATGTCCTCACGCCCCTCCACGTCGACACGATCGACCTTAAGCCAGTAGCGCGCGAGGACCGCACCGTAGACGGCCGGCAGCGCTCGCCCGGCAGGCTCTCTCTCGGTCTGACATGTCGTGACCAGGTACTCGTTCGCGGCATCCTTCACCCAGCCCGCGATGGCAGGTTCGTCTGCCTGGTCCGCGCGGCACCTTGCCGCCTTGATGCTCGCGACGAGCCCCTGCGACAGCCCGGAGTAGAGGTAGAAAAGGCCCGGATTCGATTCCGTGCCGTTCACGATCTTCTTGTACTTGGACACGACTTTCTCGACCTGCACGGCGAAGGCGTCGGTCTGTTTTTTCGTCTGCTCCGCGGCCGGGACCGAGGTGTCGTAGCCGTAACTGGGAGCTTCCGCCGGGTAGGCCTCGAGGAGGTCGTAGGTATCGCCGGCGAGTTTCACCGCCATCTTCTGCATCGCGACCAGCCGCGACGAGGTCGTCTCGATCACCGAATTGCACTGGGTCCGGAGGCTCACGAGGTCGCCGGTCGAGGGCGAGGAGCACAGCACGTCGAGTGCTCTCACCAGAGTGTCGAACCTGGCGCCGCTCAGCCGGTCGATCCGCAACAGGTAGTTCCTGTCACTGGTCGAGGGGATCCTCTGCAGGAGGTCGATGAAAGTGGAAAAGCCCTTCTTCCTCTCCTGCTCGAGCACCGTCGCGAACGCGTTTCCGCCGGTGCCGCCTCGCTTGCGGACGAACTCCGTCAGTGAGCCCGCATCCACGCTCTTGAGAAGGATCTGGTAACTCTTCGTGAGCCTGGCGAGGTCCTGCGCTAGGTCCTCGAACTCCTGCAGGTTCGTGTCCAACTGGGCGCTCGCGACGAAGTTGGTGAGCTTCCCAAGATCGTTCTGGAGGTTGTCGACCGAGTTCTGGAGCGCATCGAGCTTCGCGAGGATGCGGTCGAGCGAATCGTCGGCCCCCGCGCAGAGACCGGCTCCGATCGAGCCGATCGAGGATATGGTCGAGTACGCCACGAAACTGAAGTGGGCTCGGGAAGCGGAGATCGTGAGCGCGGCCGAGAAGAGCTGTCCGAGGATGGCGGGGCAGCTGTCGATACCGTTGGACGCGGGCGAAGCAGCCGCCACCCGAGTCGGGGACGTGAACTCAGAGGGGCGCGCCACCTCGTAGGCGAGCATTCGTCTCGCGAGCTCGGCCGAGAAGTCCGTCACGCTCGGCGCATCCACGGACTGGCGGTAAAGGTAGTGGGCCACGAGTTCCAGGTCCACGGAGCCGTTCCCGACGGAGTCGGGGCAGTCCTGCGTGAAACTCTCCCATGCGAAGGCGAGGTCCACGGGTTCCATGCTCGCCAGTTCCGGCCGGAGGGCCAGCACGGCCTCGCGAAGGTAGGCACCCGTCGAGGAGCGCGAGACCTCGATGGACTCGTAGCCCGCCGGCGCGGACGCCGTCTCGTAGAGCGCGACCGTGCGACCCGCCACGTCCCGGAATTCGAGCACGGCGCTTCCCCCGATCCGGGGTCCCGCGTAGGAGATTTCGCAACCCGTCTCGCCCACCGCGCAGACGAACTCGTCCTCGAAGACGACGGCACCCTCGATTCCGTCTCGGATCCCGACGGTAGCGAAGTCGCCATCTGCCTCGTTGGCGACGACGAACGTCACGCCGTCGGAGGCCCCGGGATCGAGGTCGAGGGCGTTCCCGCCGACGCTCCCGCATCCTGCGGCGATCGCGACGAACGCGAGGACCGGGACCAGACCGGTCGTGAATGGCCTCTGCGTCTGCAAGTGGTCCATCGAGGGCTTCCTCAGCGAATGAGCAGCGAAGGTGACCAGCCGGCGCGGCCGGAGATCGGGGGCGTTCCGGGTCGGATGATTGCTCTCGGGACGTGATCACGGATGGGGAAAAGCGGTCAATGCCCGAAACGCCCCGACCCCTCACCCCCCCGCGAGCGGAGCCAGCAGGTACACCTCGTCGCCGTTCGCGAGAGCTCGACCGAGGTTCTCGTCCACCGGGCACCGCTCGCCGTTCAGCATGAGCGTGTGACGCAGGTGCGGGCTCTCCTCGATCGCGGCGCGCAGCCCGATGCCCTCGCGGTCGGCCGCGTCGAGCAGGTCCCCGAGCGTGGCGCCCTCGGGAAGCGCGATCATCTCGTCGACGTCGTGCCAGCCCGAGCCGGCGCGGCCCTTCAGCATGACGTGCACGCGGATCGCGTCCGGACGGCCGGACGTTCCGGCGGCCCCGGAGCACGCACCCGAGCTGCCGAACAGCCTGCGAAGCCCCGAGAGCGCGCTCACTTCGCCGCTCCCGCGGGACCCGGCCGTCCCGTGCGCCTCGTCCGCATTCCCGCCGCTCAGGCCTCGACGAACGCGCCCAGGATGTCGGTCATCCCGAGCTTGTCGGCACGCGACCGAGAGATCCGCCCGGTCTCGGGATTCCAGCCCATCGCGACGTAGTAGTCGTGCTTCAGCTCGCCGAGCGGCACGCGGATGCCCTTCAGCGGACCCGACTGCAGGTTGCCGTCGCCCTCGCCGAGCATGCGCGGGTGGGGCTTGAAGTCGCCGGGCAGGATGCCCTCGCGCAGGTTGAAGGCGGCCCGCAGGTTCTGGATGCGCTCGCCGCAGGCGAGGAGTTCGCGCTCGTCGAGCTTCCAGCCGGTGAGCGCGTTCGTCAGGTCGAGCCAGGGCAGGACGCCGGTCAGGTTCGTGAACATGCAGAGGCCGAGCCCGTTCAGGACCTGGTGCGCGTTGCTGAAGTGAGCCTGCGCGACGCCCTTGCCGGCGGTGTCGCGCCAGCCGACCGTGACCTCCTTGTCGTCGACCGCGTTCGGGATCGGGAACTTCGAGTTGAAGGTCTCGTTCCACGAAGCCGAGCCCGCGGTGTGACGGCCGGGGGTCGGGTCGGAGACGTAGGTCACGCCCATGAGCGAGGTGAAGCGCGTGTCGTGGTAGGCCGGCTCGGAGCCGTGGACGTGCACCGCGAGCGCCTCGGTCCCGCGGCCGAGGTGCTTCGAAGCCGCGGCGCTGCCATGGCGCAGCCACTCGCCGCAGCCCTCGCCCCTGCCCATCTTGATCGTGAGTTCGAGGGCCGCCTCGCCGTTGCCCCAGCGCATGTCGATGCCGTCGAGTTCCTCGCGGCTGACGAACCCCTTCTCGTAGCATTCGGCGAGCCAGGCGAGCGTTGCGGACGCGCTGACCGCGTCCATGCCGTAGCGGTTGCAGGCGTCGTGGCAGGCCGTCACGACCTCGAGGTCGTCGTTCAGCAGGTTCGCGCCGAAGCCCGCGAGCGTCTCGTAGTCGGGACGCCGGACGTCGGAGAGCCCGCGCTTCTTCACCGCGACGATGCCCTTGCAGGGAGCGGGGCAGTCGCCGCAGGAGAGCTTCTTCGTGATGTACTTGTCGACCTCGCCGCCATCGAGCTTCCAGCTCTTCGACTTGATCGGGAAGTCCTTCGCGGCGACGCCGGTCCAGTTCTTGAGCGGGGCGTCGCCGTTCTCGACGCTGATCGCGACGGCGCCCGTCGTGCCGCGGTCGCTCCACAACTGGCGCATCGCGGCGACCGGCGCCTCGACCTTCATGCCCCGCCGCGTCATCATGCGGTACATCCAGCCCATGCGGCGCTTCGGCTTCGCCATGAAGACCATGAAGCGGGCGAACGGCGAGAGCGACGACTTGTACTCGGCGTTCACGCCCGCGCAGAGCTCGCGGAAGCGCTTCGGGTCCGCGATCGGCACCTCGCCGGTGCCGCCGACGACGATCGCCTTCAGGTTCTTCGAGCCGTAGATCGCGCCGAAGCCCTGGCGGCCGAAGGCGTGGTAGCGGTCGTTCATCACGCTCGCGATGCGCGACTGCTTCTCGCCGGCGGGGCCGATCGCGCTCACGCCGACCTCCGACTTGCCGCCGTAACGACGACGGAGTTCGTCGAAGACCGGCGGGATCTCCTGGCCCCAGAGGTCGCCCGCCGGGTCGAAGCGCACCTCGCCGTCGCGCACGACGAGCACGGTGGGCTCGCTCGCGCGGCCCGTCACGAGCAGGGCGTCGTAGCCCGCGTGGCGCAACTGGCTCGCGACGCTGCCGCCCGAGTTCGAGTCGGCCCAGGTGCCGGTGAGCGGCGACTTGCCGACGATCTGGATGCGGCCGGAGAACGGCGTGCGCGCTCCGGTCAGGAGCCCCGAGACGATGCCGAAGCAGGCCTCGGGTGCGAGCGGGTCGGTTCCCGCGGGAAAATGCTTCCAGAGGAGCCAGGCACCGAGGCCGTAGCCGCCGAGGAACTGGCGGTAGACCGACTCGTCGATCTCCTCGACCCGCGAGGTCTTCGTCGTCAGGTCGGCGACGAGCACGCGGCCGTGGGTGCCGAAGCGACCGGCGATGGGGGTGGACTGGGCCATGGGCGGAGATCCTCCTGGGTCGGGACTATAGCGGGCGGAAACGCCCGGCCAACCGCGGCCCTCGCGACCCGCCGCTCAACCCCCCGACACCCCCGGCAGCACCTCGCGAGCGAACCTCTCCACGTAGTCCGCCCCGCCGAAGCCGCCGATCGTGTAGTGGGTCACCCCCCACTCGCGCTCGCGACGGCGGAGTTCCTCCGCACACTGACCGGGCGTCCCGATCAGCGCGAGCGGCATCCGCAGCACCTGCTCGCCCGCGAGCCCGAAGAACGACCCGATCGCGCTCGCGGTCGCGAGCGCCGCCTCGGGCGAGTCCGTGAAGTTGCAGATGAACGCGGTCGAGCCGAGCACGATCTGCGACGGGTCGCGGCCGGCCGCGCGCGCCTCGTCGCGCACGAAGGCGAGCTTCTCGACGAACGCCTCCTCGGTCACCTTCGCGACCTCGGCCGGCAGGACCGTGCCCGCGCGCCCGGTGTCGGAGATCACGTTCACGATGTCGGCGTGGCGCGCCGCGATCCGCAAGAGCCCCTTGCCGCTTCCCCCGAGCAGGATCGGCGGATTCGGCTTCTGCAGCGGCTTCGGCGACACGAAGGCGTCCTGCAGACGGTAGAACTCGCCCTCGAAGTCGGTACGGTCCTGCGTCCACAGGCTGCGGATCACGCGGATCGACTCCTCGAGCCGGCGCAGCCGCGGCTTCACGTCGGGGAACTCCGCGCCCATCA
>JAGWVP010000192.1 GCA_018970825.1 bacterium
GACCGAGACGATCCTCTACCAGCTCTGGGACCTCCGCTTCGAGGTCGGTTATGCGGTGCGCAGCGTGCGCGAGTGCGTGGCGCTGGCGGCGAGCGACCCGCAGATCAAGACCGCCCTGATCGACGCGCGCCCGGTGTGCGGGGACGAGCGGCTCTGGCAGGACTTCGAGCAGGCCCGGGAGCGCGAGATCAAGCACCGCGGCTCGACGAAGTACGTCCGCGAGAAGCTCGACGAGGCGCAGCGGCGCCACCAGCGCTTCGGAGACTCGGTGTACCTGCTCGAGCCGCAGGTGAAGGAGGGCGCGGGCGGATTGCGCGACCTCCACACGGCGATGTGGATCGCCAAGGTCGCCTTCAAGGTCGAGAGCTCCCGCGAGCTCGCGGTGAAGGGAGTGCTCTCCGGGGCAGAGCTCGACGAGCTCGAGTCCGCCCGGGACTTCCTGCTGCGGGTGAGGAATTCGCTGCACTTCCTCGCCTCGGGCCACCAGGACCAGCTCGTCTTCGACCTCCAGGAGACGGTCGCCGAGGATCTCGGATACCGGTCGCGGCCGGGAGACCCGATGAAGGGCGTCGAGCGCTTCCTCAAGGACTACTACCTGCACGCGGCCGGGGTGACGCGCATTTCGCGCTCGATCGTCGAGCGCGCGGTGAATCCGTCGCGACCGTACCGGCTGCTCGGGCGCATGCTCGCCCGCACGATCCGCCCCGGCGTGCAGATCATCGCGGGACAGCTCGCGGTGACGCGCAGCGAGATCCTGGCGGAGGATCCCGTCGAGCTCGTCCGCCTGTTCGCGACCGCGCAGGCCCACGACGTGGAATTCTCCCCGCGTCTCGCCGATCTCGTCCGCACCGAGGCGTACCGGCTCGACGCGCGCCTGCTCGGCGATCCGGACGTGGGCACGACGTTCCTCTCGATCCTGAGGGCCCACGGACGCGTCTACGAGACCCTGCACGAGATGCACCGCCTCGGCGTCCTCGCCCGCGTCATCCCCGAGTGGGAGCACCTGCGCTGCCTCGTCCTCCACGACCAGTACCACATCTACACCGTCGACGAGCACTCGCTCATGGGCATCCGCGAACTCGAGCGGCTGCGCAGCGGGGAGCGGGCCGAGCTCTCTCCGCTGCTCACGCAGGCGATGCGCGACGTCGACAAGGTCGAGCTGCTGTTCCTCGGCATGCTCCTGCACGACAGCGGGAAGGGGCTCGGCGGCGGTCACTCGGAGAAGGGTGCGGTCTTCGCTCGCGACGTCGCCGCGCGTCTCGGTCTGAACGAGGACGACTCCCGCGAGCTGCAGTTCCTCGTGCGCCACCATCTCGTCATGTCGCACCTGTCGCAGCGGCGCGACATCCACGACGACAAGCTCGTGGTCGACTTCGCCCGCAGCGTCGGGAGTCCCGAGGCGCTCAAGCGGCTCTACCTGCTGACCTACGCCGACATGCGGGCGACCGGCCCGAAGATCTGGAACAACTGGAAGGACATGCTCCTCGCCGAGGCCTACCTGCGCGTCCAGGAGGTCTTCGCGTGCGGCTTCGAGCCGGAGGATCGCGCGGCGCGGGTCGCCCGCATCCGCGAGCGGGTGCCGGCGGCGGTCGCCGGCGACCGCGGGGAGGACGCGGCCCGGGAGTGCGGCGAGTTCCTCGCCACGATGCCCGATCACTACCTGCTCACCACTCCCGAGGCGGTGTTGCCGGCCCACGCCGAGATGTTCCACCGGTTCCGGGGCGGGGAGGATCCGGTCACGTCCGTCGAGCACCGGCCGGAGAACGAGTTCAGCGAGTTCACCGTCGTCACCCGGGACCGACCCGGGCTCTTCGCGACGATCACGGGCGTGCTCGCGGCGAGCGGGATGAACATCGTGGCCGCCCGGATCGCGACCTCCGACGCGGGCGTGGTCGTGGACGCCTTCCGCGTGTCCCACCTCGAACGGCGGGAGATCGCGCTCGACGACGAGCGATGGCAGCGGGCGAGGGACCTGCTCGACGACGTGCTCGCGGGCCGACGCGACCTGGCGGAGATCCTCGCCCGCGCGGAGAAGCCGGGCCTCCTCGATCGGCGCAAGCCCCGGCCGATGGCGGTCCAGGTGCTGGCGGACAACCAGGTGTCGGACGAGCACACGGTGCTCGAGATCTACGCCCGCGACCGGGTGGGTCTCCTCCACCGGATCGCCAAGGCGATGCTCTCGCTCGGGCTCGACGTCCATCTCGCGCTCATCACGACGAACGTCGACCAGGTGCTCGACGTCTTCTACGTGAACGAGGCCGACGGGCGGAAGAGCGAACGGCTCGACGAGATCCGTGCGGTCGTGACGGCGGCGATCGAGGAGCCGCGGGTCGACGAGCCGGCCGCCGCCGAGGCGTCGTCCCCGTGAGCCCCGAGACGACCATCGACCAGCTCGTCGACCGACACCTCGCCCGGCTTCGGGGGGAGGTCGGCGTGTCGCCTCACACGGCGGGCGCCTACGGCGACGATCTCGCCCGGTTCGCCCGCTTCGCGGCGGATTCCTTCGGCGTCACCCTCGCATCGAGGATCTCGCGGGAGCTCGTGCTCGCCTTCCAGGCGGCGGAGGCGGCGCGCGGAATCGGTGCCCGGAGCCAGGCTCGCAGGCTCTCGGCGCTTCGTGGCCTGTGCCGTTTCGCCGTCGCGGAGGGCGTCCTGCCCGAGAACCCGCTCGCGGACCTCCGCCAGCCTCGGCAGCCTCGGCGACTCCCCGGCACGCTCGGCGGCGGCGAGGTCGAGCGGCTCCTCGCGGCCTCCGACGGCGGACCGACGCCGCTGCGGGACCGGGCGCTGTTCGAGATGCTCTACGGCGCGGGGGTCCGGGTGAGCGAGGCGATCGGACTCACGGTGGACCTCTTCCTCTCCCGGGAGCGCGCGATCCGCGTGCGCGGCAAGGGGGACAAGGAGCGCATCGTCCCCCTCGGGCGGCCCGCCTGCGCCGCCCTCGTGCGCTACATCGAGGCCGAACGGCCACGGCTCCTGCGCGATTCCCGCCGCCGCGAGGTCTTCCTTTCGATGCGCGGAACCCGGCTCACCCGGCAGGCCGTGTTCGCGCTCGTCCGCCGGGTCGCCTCCCGGGCGGGTCTCGACGCACCGCTCTCGCCGCACGGCCTCCGGCACGCGTTCGCGACCCACCTGGTCGAGAGGGGGGCCGACCTTCGGGTCGTGCAGACGCTGCTCGGGCATGCGAGCATCGCCACGACGGAGGTCTACACCCACGTGAGTCGCGCCCACCTGAGCCGGATCCATGCCGCCCATCACCCGCGCGAGCGGGGTCGCCGCGCCGCGAGCGCGCGGCGGAGGCCGCCGGCATGACGGCCCCGGAGCCGCGGCGCGGGGGCGTCGTCGTGAGCGGGATGCGGCCGACCGGGCGCCTGCACCTCGGGCACCTCCTCGGCACGCTCCGCAACTGGGTGTCCCTGCAGGCCGACCACCGCTGCCATTTCTTCGTGGCCGACTGGCACGTCCTGACGACCGACTACGAGAAGCCCCGCGACGTGACCGGATTCGCGGAGGACATGGTGCTCGACTGGCTCGCCGCCGGGATCGACCCGGAGCGATCGATCGTCTTCCGACAGTCTGCGATCGCGGAGCACGCGGAACTCGCGCTCCTGTTCGGGATGTTCACCCCGGTGCCTTGGCTCGAGCGAAACCCGACCTACAAGGAGCAGCGCGAGCAGCTCGTCGACCGCGACCTCTCGACCTACGGATTTCTCGGATACCCGGTCCTCCAGGCGGCCGACATCCTGCTCTACAAGGCGCACGGCGTCCCGGTCGGGGTGGACCAGGCGCCCCACGTCGAGCTCACCCGCGAGATCGCCCGCCGCTTCAACCATCTCTACGGAGAGACCTTCCCCGAGCCCCAGGCGCTGCTCTCGCCGGTCCCGAAGGTGCCGGGCACCGACGGTCGCAAGATGAGCAAGAGCTACGGCAACGCGATCCAGCTCGACGAGGACCCGGCCCAGGTCGAGGCGCGTCTCGGGCGCATGGCGACCGACCCGCGGCGCGCGCGTCGGACCGACCCGGGTGATCCCGCCGATTGCCCGGCCCATGCGCTCCACCGCGTCTACGACACCCCCGAGGAGCTCGAGTGGGTCGACCGGGGCTGCAGGACCGCCGGGATCGGTTGCCTCGAGTGCAAGAAGGTGATGATCCGCCACGTGGTCGACGACCTCGAGCCTTTCCGCGAGAAGCGGCGGGAACTCGCGGCGCGTCCCGGCTGGGTGCGAGAGGTGATCGAGGACGGCACGTCGAGGGCCCGCGCGATCGCGCGGGCGACGATGGAAGAGGTGCGTTCCGCGATCGGCTTCGCGCCGCCCCGCGGGGGCGACCGGTGAGCACGCCACAGGGCGATGCGTGGACGGTCCGGCTCGACGCCTTCGAGGGGCCGCTCGACCTCCTCCTGCACCTCATCAAGAAGCACGAGGTCGACGTCCACGAGATCCGGATCGCCGAGATCACCGACCGCTACCTCGAGTACCTTCGCGCGGCGGCCGACCTCGACCTCGACGTGGCCGGCGAGTTCCTCGTGATGGCGGCGACGCTCATCTACCTGAAGTCGCGCGCGCTGCTGCCGCCGGAGGAGCGCGAGGAGCTCGAGGAGGAGGAGCCGCTCGACCCGGAAGCCGAGCTGGTCCGGCAGTTGATCGAGCACGCCCGCTTCAAGGAGGTCGCGAACGCCCTCGGCGGGCGCCCGGTCCTCGGGCGCGACGTCTTCGCGAGACCGGTCGCCGAGCCGACGCCGGGAGAGCACGTGGTGCCGCTGCGGCCGGTCACGGCGGGCGAACTCCTGTCCGCGCTCGAGAAGCTGCTCGCGCGGCGCGCGACGACGGCGGTTCACCGCGTCGTCGGCGAGAAGCTCGACATCCGCGACGGGCTGCGCATGGTCCTCGCGTACCTGCGTCTCGTGCCGCGCGCCCGCTTCGACGACCTGTTTCCCGAGGATGCGTCGCGGATGCAGATCGTCGTGATCTTCATCGCGCTGCTCGAGCTCGTGAAGGACGGCGCGGTGGCCGCGGTCCAGGACGCGACCTGCGGGGCGATCGAGATCGCGCTGGTCCACGACGTGGACCCGGAGAAGCTGCTCGAGGCCGCGACGGGGGAGGGCACGCCGTGAGCGCGCAGGACGAAGAACACGCGGGCGAGGACGAGGCACGGGATGTCCCGGGAGAGGGCATCGAGGGCGCACCGCCGCTCGAGACGATCCTCGAGGCGGTGCTCTTCGCGTCGGCCGAGCCGATCCAGACGCTGCGCCTGGTTCGCCTCTTCCACGCCTGGCCGCGCGGTGCGGTCTCCGAGGCGCTCGGTGCGCTGTCGCGTCGCCTCGAGGAGGACGGCCGCGGGCTGCGGCTCCTCGAGAGCGCGGGCGGGTGGCAGCTGCGGTCCGCCCCGGAATGCGCGTCGTGGGTGCGGCGCTTCTTCACCGACAAGCCGCCACGGCTCTCGCGCGCGATGCTCGAGACCGTGGCGGTGATCGCCTATCGGCAGCCGGTGACCCGCGGCGAGATCGAAGCGGTGCGCGGCGTGAACTGCGACGCGGTTCTCAACGCGCTGCTCGGGCGCTCCCTGGTCCGCGTGGCCGGGCGCCGCGCGACGCCGGGGCGCCCGGTCGAGTACGGGACCACCGAGGAGTTTCTCGACCTCTTCAGCCTGCGCGATCTGACCGAGCTCCCACCGCTGCCCGACCCGGTGGCGTTGGCCGAACTCGTCGAGGCGGCGGAGGAGACCGGCGAGGAGGCCGGCGACGATGGCGGAGAAGACGGAGAGGCTGCAGAAGCTCCTGAGCCAGTCGGGGATCGCCTCGCGCCGGGCGGCGGAGGACCTGATCCGGGAGGGACGGGTCCAGGTGAACGGGAAGACGGTCCGGGAGCTGGGGACGAAGGCTGACCCGACCCGCGACCGCGTCACGATCGACGGGCGGCCGGTGCGCCCGGGGCGACTGCGCTACCTCGCCTTCCACAAGCCCGTCGGCATGGTCTGCTCCATGGCCGACCCCGAGGGACGGCCTTCGATCGGCGACGTCGTGCGAGAGATGCGCGAGCACGTGTTCCCGGTCGGTCGCCTCGACTGGGAGTCGAGCGGGCTCGTCCTGCTGACGAACGACGGCGATCTCGCGCAGCGGCTCACCCATCCGCGCTACGGCGTCGAGAAGGTCTACCGCGTGAAGGTGCGGGGACTCCCCGACGAAGACGCGCTCGCCCGCCTGCGGCGTGGAGTGCGCCTCGCCGACGGCCCGACCGCCCCGGCCGAGGTCGTGGTCGAGCGTCGCCTCGACCGCAAGATGCGGCTGCGCGTCACGGTCCGCGAGGGGCGGAACCGGCTCGTCCGCCGCATGTTCGAGGCGATCGGGACCCCGGTCGATCGGCTTTCCCGCGAGGCGATCGGGTCGCTG
>JAGWVP010000193.1 GCA_018970825.1 bacterium
TGCCCTTCGTCTCGATCCACGAGATCCGCGACGGCCGCATCGTGCGTTGGTGGGACTACTGGGACATGGGAACCCTCATGTCGGCGGCGCCGTCGTGGTGGATCGAGTACGTCATGTCTGGAGGGACGACGCCGATCCCCGCGGGCTGAGTCCGTCGCGCCGGGGATCGTGGCGCGACGGCGCGGAGCGGGATAAGTCCTCCGTCATGGTCGGGCACGGGATCGGGGGATCGACCCGGGTGGTCGGCGTGATCGGCGACCCGATCGCCCACACCCGCTCGCCCGCGATGCACAACGCGGCCTTCCGCGAGCTCGGTCTCGACTGGGTCTACCTGCCGTTTCGCGTCGGAGCCGACGACGTCGCGGCCGCGATCGAGGGGGCGCGTGCACTCGGCCTCCGCGGCCTGAACGTGACCGTGCCCCACAAGGAGGCGGTGCTGCCGCACCTCGACCGGCTGAGTGCGCGCGCGCGCGCCTGCCGGGCCGTGAACACGATCGTCTTCCACGAGGACGGGTCGAACTCGGGCGACAACACCGACGTCCCGGGTCTCGACCGCGCCCTCCTCGAAGCCGGGCTCCCGCGGCGGCGGGGCGACGTCGCGGTGCTGCTCGGTGCGGGCGGATCGGCGCGCGCCGCGGTGGCGGCGCTCGGCGCGCGCGCCCGGTGCGTCGTGATCGCGGCACGGCGGCCCGAGCGGGCCCGTGCGCTCGCCCGCCAGCTTCGCGGCGCCGTGCCCGCGCGACTCGTCGCGATCGACCTCGCCGAGCTCGCGCCCGGCCATGCGTCGGGTCGCGACGTGCTCGCCCGGGCGTCGGTGGTCGTGAACGCGACCTCGCTCGGACTCCACGGCGAGACCTTCGTCCCGCTCGACGTCGACGCGACGCCGGCCCGGTGCCTGTTCTACGACCTCGTCTACACCCGCGCGCGGACGCCCTTTCTCGCCCCCGCCGCGCGTCGGGGCCGCCCGACGGCGAACGGGCTCGGCATGCTCCTCCACCAGGGGGCGGCTGCCTTCACCGCGTGGACCGGGCGTCGTGCCCCGGTCGAGGTCATGCGCCGGGCGCTCGTGCGGTCGGGCCGGTGAGGGCTCTGCCGGGACGCCCGGGCCCTCGGGCGGTCGCGCGACGCAGGCGGTCCCGGACCGCATTCCAGAGGTCGCCCGGGTCCGCGGGCGTCGCGATCACGATGCGCGCGCAAGAGCCGTCGTCGGCCGTCCGCATCGCGGCGTAGAGTTCCCGGGCGAAGCCGGCCGGGTCCGCCGGCAGTCGCAGGAACCGACGCCCCGGGGCCGGCGACACCGCGACGCCGTCGCGCGCGATCACCGCCACGGGTCCGTCGAGCCGCGCGAGCCGGCGCTCGATCGCCTCTTCCGCGACCGTCTCGGCCGGCGTCGCCGGCGCGTAGTGCGAGGCGCCCGTGCCGGGGCTCGCGCCCTGGGCCGCGAGAGCCGTGGTTTCGACCGGGCCGACGATCGGCAGCAGGTCCCCCGCACCGAGCGATCCCGGCCGCAGGATGGCGGGACGCTCGCCGGTCAGGTCGAGCACGGTCGACTCGAGTCCGACCCGGCACGGGCCCCCGTCGAGCACGAGCAGGTCCGCGCTCTCGAACGTCTCGGCCGCGACGTGCGCAGCCGTCGTCGGCGAGATGCGCCCCGAGCGGTTCGCGCTCGGTGCCGCGACCGGGCGCCCGAAGGCCGCGAGCAGCGCGAGCGCGACGGGGTGGTCGGGCACGCGCAGGGCGACCGTGTCGCGGCCGCCGCCGACTCCGGTTGCGATGCCGGGAGCCCTCTTCACCACGAGGGTGAGCGGCCCCGGCCAGAAGGCCCGCGCCAGCCGGTCGGCCCGCTCGTCCCAGCGGGCGGCCGCGCGGCGCGCGGCCGCGGCATCGGGCACGTGGACGATGAGAGGGTTGTCGCCCGGCCGCCCCTTCGCCCGGAAGATCGACGCGACGGCCGCCTCGTCGGTCGCATCGGCGCCGAGCCCGTAGACGGTCTCGGTCGGGAAGGCGACGAGAAGCCCTCCGGCGAGGCGCCGGACGGCCTCCTCGAGGCCCGCCTGGTCGGCGGGGACGACGCGGGGCACGACGGGGAACCTAGCCGACCCGCCGGGCGGGACCACCCCGGGGGCCCCGGTCGCGGTTCCCCCGTGGACCGTGGGGCGCACCCCCGCTAGCATCCGGCAGGTCGACCGGGCAGACCGTGTCGGGGCGCACATTGAAGGGGCGTGCCCGGTCGACCGATAAGCGAGGCAGGAATCCGGGTGCCTCCGAACCGGCCGGGTGGCCGGCGCGGCGGCCGGGCCTGCCGTTTCGGGGGGCCGGGGAGCCCCCTCGGCGTCGCAGTTCGGAAACCGGAGACGAATGGAAGCAGTCACGAGAGCGACGAACGAGCCGATCGCGGCCGCGCGGGTCCCGGGCTCGAGCCGGCTCGGGGAGATGCTCCTGCGCCACGGGCTCGTCGGCGAGGACGACCTCGCCGCGGCGCACGCGAAGGTCCGCGAGAACGGCGGCGCGATCACGAGCGCACTCGTCGCGAATGCGGGCCTCTCCGAGGAGCGGCTGATCGAGTTCCTGCGCCGCGAGTACCGCCTGCCCGTCGTCGATCCGGCCGAGATCGACGTCCCGGCGGACGTGACCTCCGTGCTGCCGGCGATCCTCGCCTCCAAGTACCACGTCGTCCCGGTCGGCCGCGACGGCAACACGCTGACGCTCGCGATGGCCGACCCGACGAACCTGGTCGCGATCAACGAGGTCAAGTTCGTCACCGGACTCGACGTGCGTGCCGCGATCGCCCCGCCGGGTTCGGTCGAACGAGCGCTCGAGCGCTACTACGACCGCGGCGTCCAGTACGGCGAGGTGCTCCACGCGCTCGACAACGAGGAGCCCGACCTGATCCAGCAGGACCAGGCGGCGGACCAGCGTGCGCTCGAGAAGGCGACCGAGGAGGCGCCGGTCGTCAAGCTGGTGAACGCGCTGCTCGCCGACGCGATCAAGCGCCGCGCCTCCGACATCCACATCGAGCCCTACGAGCGGATCCTGCGCGTCCGCTTCCGCATCGACGGCGTACTGCACGAGATCATGCAGCCGCCGGTGAAGCTCAAGAACGCGATCACCTCGCGCATCAAGGTCATGTCCTCGCTCGACATCGCCGAGCGGCGGCTCCCCCAGGACGGCCGCATCAAGGTCCGCATCTCGACCGGAGAGATCGACCTTCGCGTCTCCACGCTTCCGACGCTCTTCGGCGAGAAGGTCGTCCTCCGGATCCTCGACAAGACCGCGACGCACATGGACATCAACCGGATCGGCTTCAGCGAGGCCGCGATCCGGACGTTCCGCTCGGCGATCCACAAGCCGCACGGCATGATCCTCGTGACCGGGCCGACCGGGTCCGGAAAGACGACCACGCTCTACGCCGCGCTGACCGAGTTGAACGACGTCGAGACGAACATCTCCACCGCCGAGGATCCCGTCGAGTACAACCTCGTCGGGATCAACCAGGTGCAGATGCACGACGACATCGGGCTCAACTTCGCGGCCGCCCTGCGCGCCTTCCTGCGCCAGGACCCGGACGTCATCATGGTCGGCGAGATCCGCGACTTCGAGACCGCGGAGATCGCGGTCAAGGCGGCGCTCACCGGTCACCTCGTGCTCTCCACCGTCCACACGAACGACGCCCCCTCGACGGTGAACCGGCTCCTCAACATGGGCATCGAGCCGTTCCTGATCGGCTCGTCGGTCAACCTGATTCTCGCCCAGCGACTCGCTCGCCTGAACTGCCCGAAGTGCAGCCGGGAGTTCGAGATCCCGCCCGAGGTCATGGTGGACCTCGGCCTCCCGCCCGACGAGGCCGCGCCGACGGTCGGAAAGAAGGGCGCCGGCTGTCCGAACTGCAGCGGCACGGGGTTCCGCGGGCGCTGCGCGCTCTACGAGCTCATGCCGATGTCCGATTCGATCCGCGAGATGGTGCTCGCGGGCGCCTCCGCGACGGAACTCAAGCAGCAGGCGGTCGGGGAGGGGATGGAGACGCTTCGCCGGTCGGGGATCGTCAAGATCCGCGCCGGGCTCACCACGCCCGAGGAAATCCTGCGCGTCACCATCGCCGACTGAGACGACGCCGAGAGGACGACGATGCAGATCTACGAGCTCTTCGAGCAGATGCACGGCAGCAAGGCGTCCGACCTCCACCTCACCGCGGAGGCGCCGCCGATGATGCGCGTCCACGGCGACGTGGTGCCGATGCCCTTCGACCCGCTGACGGCGAACGACGTGCGTCAACTCTGCTACTCGGTGCTCACCGAGCAGCAGAAGAAGCTCTTCGAGGAGGAGAGCGAGCTCGACTTCTCGTTCGGCGTCGACGGGCTCGCCCGCTTCCGAGGCAACCTCTTCATGCAGAAGGGATGCGTGGGCGGCGTGTTCCGCGTCATCCCCGAGAAGTCGCCGGCCCTCGCGGATCTCGGACTGCCCGCGGCCGCCGAGGCGCTGGTCTCGCTTCCCCGGGGCCTCGTGCTCGTCACCGGGCCGACCGGCTCCGGCAAGTCGACGACGCTCGCCGCGATGATCGACAAGATCAACGAGAGCCGCCAGGAGCACATCATCACGGTCGAGGACCCGATCGAGTTCGTGCACCACCACAAGAAGTGCATCGTGAACCAGCGCGAGGTGCACTCCGACACGCACGGCTTCGCGGCGGCGCTCAAGCACATCCTCCGCCAGGACCCCGACGTCGTGCTGGTCGGCGAGCTCCGCGACCTCGAGACGATCGAGGCCGCGCTCACGATCGCCGAGACGGGCCACCTCGTCTTCGCGACCCTGCACACGAACTCCGCGGTCCAGACCGTGAACCGCGTCATCGACGTGTTTCCCGCCGGGCAGCAGGCGCAGGTTCGCGCCCAGTTCTCGCTCGTCATCGAGGGCGTCATCTCGCAGACGCTGCTCGCGCGCATGGACGGCCGCGGCCGCGCGATGGCCTGCGAGCTCATGATGCCGACGCCGGCGATCCGGAACCTGATCCGCGAGGCGAAGGTCCACCAGCTCTACAGCCAGATGCAGGTCGGACAGTCGAAGTGGGGCATGGTCACGCTGTCGCAGTCGCTCCTCGACCTGGTGCAGCGCCGGATCATCAGCCCGCAGGACGCGGTCGAGGCGGCGACCGAGCCCGAGGAGCTGAAGCAGATGCTCGGCTCGGCGATGCCCGGCACGACGGCGACCGCCGGCCGCGTGCAGATGGCCCGCTGACCGACGGGGGCGCCGCGATGCCGGTCTACGCATACGAGGGCCGAACCACCTCCGGGAAGGTGCTGCGCGGCGACATGGAGGCGCCGTCGCGCGAGGCGGTCATCAACCGGCTCCGCGCGCAGCGCATCCAGCCGGTCGTCGACCGCATCCGCGAGCGCGGCAAGGGGCTCGACCGGGAGATCACCATCCCCGGCTTCGGCGCGAAGGTCACCCAGGCCGACGTCGTCATCTTCACCCGCCAGCTCGCGACGATGATCGACGCGGGCCTGCCGCTCGTGCAGATCCTCGAGATCCTCTCGTCGCAGTCCGAGAACAAGACGTTCTCGAAGCAGCTCCGCGACGTGAAGGAGACCGTCGAGTCGGGCGCGACGCTCTCGGCGGCGCTGGGGAAGTACCCCAAGACGTTCGACGACCTTTACGTGAACATGGTGCAGGCGGGCGAGACGGGCGGCATTCTCGACACCATCCTCCAGCGTCTCTCGACGTACATGGAGAAGATGATGTCGCTGAAGCGCAAGATCAAGGGCGCGATGATCTACCCTGCGACGATCATCACCGTCGCGGTCGTGGTGACGATGATCCTGCTCGTCTTCGTCATCCCGGTCTTCGCCGAGCTCTTCAACAGCTTCGGCAAGGCGTTGCCGGCGCCGACGCAGTTCGTCATCTCGCTCTCGGACTTCGTCATCTCCTACGTCCACTTCATGATGCTGGGCGCGGCGCTGCTCGTGTTCGCGATCCGCTACGCCTACGGCACCGACCGCGGCAAGCTCGCCCTCGACCGGTTCATCCTGCGGCTGCCGGTCGTCGGCGACCTCGTCCGCAAGGCCTCGATCGCGCGGTTCTCCCGCACGCTCGGCACGCTGGTCTCCGCCGGCGTGCCGATCCTCGACTCGCTCTCGATCACCGCCCGGACCTCGGGCAACCGGGTGATCGAGCTCGCCGCCCTCGACGTCCGGGAGAGCATCTCCCAGGGCAAGACGATGGCGGAGCCGCTCACGAAGACGGGGGCCTTCCCGCCGATGGTCTGCCAGATGATCGGCGCCGGCGAGGTGACGGGCGCGATCGACCAGATGCTCCAGAAGATCGCGGACTTCTACGAAGACGAGGTCGACACGGCGGTCGCGAGCCTGACGGCCCTCATGGAGCCGCTCGT
>JAGWVP010000194.1 GCA_018970825.1 bacterium
GGGGGGGGGGGGGGGGTGGGCGGAGGATCGGCTGGTGGCGCGGTCGGGTTCGCGCCGCTCGCGGAGCGCTGCCCAGAGGCGCGGGTGGTCGCGGTCGACGCGGCCGCGCCGATCAACTTCGCGGAGTGGGACGTGACGGTCGAAGTCGGCGGGGCTGCGTCCACCGCCGCGGGCGGCGACGGGCGCCGTCGTGGACGCGCGCGACTCGGGTCGGTCGGGGTGCGGATCCTCACGGACGGCGGCGTGACGCTGGTCTCCGTTCCGTCGACGTCGGGCGGGTGCGTCGCTTGTCACGAGGCCCGGGGCCCGGGGGCTGCGGCGGGCGCGGCCGACGTCGACGGTCGTGGAATCGAGGCCGACGGGCGGACGGGACTGCTCGAGGGCGATCCCGCGACGACGATCGGGGCGATGCTCGCGGGCGACATGGCGGCCCTCGCCGCCTGCGGATTCGTGCTCGGCCTCGATCCTGCGCCGGCGGTGCACGCGCTGCGGCTTCCGCCGGGTGCACCTGCGTTCGCCGCGACCACGTTCGTCCGGCGGCGGCCCTGCCCTCGCGGCTGCGATCCCTGACGACCCGCCGGGCCGTCCACGTCCGCCTCGCTTTCGCGGCCCGATGGCACGCCCGACGGGGTGTCGAGCGGTTTGCCCGGCCCATGGGCGTGGGCTAACCGAGAGGGTTCAACGCGCCCCGTCCCGGGGCCGCATTCCCCCAGCCCAAGCAGAGGAAAACGCCCATGTCCGACCTGATCGCGCCCCACGGCGGCCTCGAGCAGCCCGTCGATCGCACCGTGCCCGCCGACCGCGTGCCGAGCTTCCGCTCGGAAGCCGCGAAGCTGCCCCGCCTGCCGGTCTCCGACGCGGACCTCTCCTCGGTCTACCGCTTCGGCGACGGCGCGCTCTCGCCGCTCGAAGGCCCGATGGACGGGAAGACCTGGCACCAGGTGCTCGACCACGGCTTCATCGAGAGCCGCGGCGAGAAGTACGCCTGGACGATCCCGCTCTCGCTGCCGGCGACCGCCGAGGTCGCGGCTCGGATCAAGAAGGGCGACCGGGTCGGGCTCGAGACGTCGTCGGGCGACGTGGTCGCGATCCTCGAGGTGAGCGACGTCTTCGCCTACGACAAGGCCAAGTACCTGAAGTCGGTTTACGGCACCGAGCGCACCGACCACCCCGGCGCCGACATGGTGACGACGGGCGACGCCGACAAGACCCATCTCGTCGGCGGCAAGCTCGAGGTGCTGCCCCAGCCGAAGCACCCGAAGTTCGGCAAGTACGTGCTGACCCCGCGCGAGGTCCGGAAGCTGCTCGCCTCGAAGGGCTGGAAGCGCGTGGTCGCGTTCCAGACGCGCAACCCGCTCCACCGCGCGCACGAGTACGCGCTCGTCTACGGGCTCGAGACCCTGATCCGCGCCGGACACGACGCCGGCGCGTGCCTGAACCCGCTGATCGGCGAGACCAAGGGCGACGACGTGCACGCCGACGTGCGCATGGACACCTACGAGGCGCTCATCACGCAGCGCGCGCTCGGCCAGGGCGACAGCGACGCGAAACTCTGGGGACCGCGCGGCGACTCGGTGCCCGATCGCGTGATCCTGCTCGGGCTCGACATCAAGATGTTCTACGGCGGCCCGAAGGAGGCGGTGATGCACGGCATCTACCGCCAGAACTTCGGCTTCACCGACATCATCATCGGCCGCAAGCACGCGGATGCGCCCTACAAGGACGGCAGCGCCATCTGGGGCGACTTCGACGCCCAGGAGATCTTCGACAAGTTGGGCGGCAAGCTGCTCATCAAGCCGCTCAAGGTCGGGTTCGCCGCGTATTACGACTCGATCGGACGCGTCGACCTGACGGAGAACCACGCGGACGAGAAGCCGGTGGCGATCTCCGGGAAGGACGTGCGCGCGGCTCTGGTCGCGGGACGCGAAGTGGACCCGCGGATCATGCGGGAGAGCACGTCGAGGATTCTCGCGCAGGCGATGAAGGGACTGGCGTAGGCCGCAGCGTCTTCGACGGCCGCCGTCCGGGGGCATGACCGACATCGAGACGCCGAAGGGGTCGAGCCCGCTTCGGCTCGACGTGTCGGTGGTGAGCCCGTCGGGCACCCGGCCACCCCTCCTCGACCACGTCGAGGCCACCGCGGTCGTCGGCGTCGATTTCCGACACGATCCGGACGTTCGATTCGCCGACGTCGCCTGGATCCTGGATGCGGACGTCGAGGCCGCGTCGATCCGGGCGATCGCTCACGGTGGCGCCATCGTCGTCACGATGGACCCTTCGCTCGTGGGCGGGCGCATCGTCCCGTTCGAGAGGAGCATCTGCCGGGCTTCTTCCGCCGGCCCGCCCGCCGGTCCGGGGGAGGGCCGCGACGCAGCAGCCGGCCGCGACGTCCCCTGGGAGGGTGTCGCGGCATTCGTCGGGGACCTCCTCGACCTCGAGGAGCCGGTCGGGGCGGCCCTTCATCCGTCGGGCCCCGTCGCGTGCGCCGTCGATGGCGCGCGGGCGATCGTCGGATCCTCGGCTTGTTGCGTCGTCGCGAGCGAGCCGGTCGGCACGGGCGAGATCCTCTGGCTCGGCGTGCTGCCCCGCGAGGGCATCGGCTTCGACCTCGAAGCTCACGTGCCGCTTCGCGCCTGCATCGCGCAGCTGCTCGTGGACGAGATCCTGGCGACGGCCTTCCTTCGTCGCCACGGCCTCGTCGCGCGAAGACTCGTCGGACCCTACGGCCGACCGATGCGGGCGTGGCAGGCTCATGTCGAGGAGGAGCGCGGCCTCTGCAACGGTTCGATGGAGGCCTTCGTCGAACGCCTCGCCGAGAGCCGCGAGGTCCCGACCTTCTCGATGATCCGTCGGCCGATCCGGTGGGGACACCGGACGCCCGGTCTCGTGCATCTCCCGGAGATCGGACGGGGAAGCGGACGCTTCGACGTGCAGCCCGACGGGCCGTCCTTCTTCTCGGGACGGTGGATCCGGTTGCGCGGCGGGAGCGACCTGGGCTTCGCCCCCGACCCGAACTACCGGGAGTACTACGACTTCCGCGCGGACCAGCCACGCGCGGTCCCCGCAGCCGCCGGGGACGGCCGTCTCGTCGTCGGCGCGCCGGACGGCCGTCTCGAGATCCACGAAGTCGAGTACCGGAACGGGCGATTGTCGCTCGTGCCGCGCGGCCATCTCCTCGGTGCGAACGGGGAGCCGCTCTGCCTGCGCGGGGCGTCTCCGACCCTCGGCCGCGTGACCGGAGACGGAACGGACCTGCTCGTCGCGGACGACGGCGGCCGTCTCGCCCTGTTCGTGGAGCGGGACGGTCGCTGGCACGAGGTCGAGACCTGGCACCGGGAGGGGCGCGTCACTCCGCGGTTGTGCGACTGGTCGGGCGACGGCGGATGCGACCTCCTGCTCGGCACCGAGGACGGGCGCCTCGAGCTTGCGCGGGACTTCCGCCGACAGCGCCTGGCAAGCATGGAGACCGTCCTCGCGACGGACCATCGGCGGCTCGCGCCCGCCTTCCGCCGCGTCGCCGGGACGCCCCAGGTCGTCGTGGGCACCCTCGACGGCTCCCTCCATCTCTTCCGCGACGGACGACTCGAGCCGCTCGGGGGTCGCGCGACCACCATGCGCGGGACCGAGGGAGCCTTCCTGCAGCAGGACGCCGCACCCGAGTTCGTCGACCTCGACGGCGAGTCTCTCCTGCTGTGCGGCGCCTCGGTGGTCGGCATCGCGAACGACGACGACCTGCCCGCGAGCCGTCGCTTCACGAGCCTCCGAAGGTCCATCGCACGCCTGCAGGCCGCCTCGATCCCGATCACCCCGCACGTCTTCTTCACCCCGGGAATGGATGCGGAGGCGATGACGCGCGAACTCGACGAGCATCGCGCCCTGTTCGAGCGCCTCGGGCTTCCCTGGTCGGGAAACGGCTCGTCCCACCACTGCTGGATCGTTCCCCGCAACGACGTCGCAACCGCGTTCCGCCTCGAGCGGGCCTCCGGCCTGGTCTTCGACTTCGGCTGGCAGCCGCCCGCCGTCGAGAGTTCGCCCGACGGCGGTCCCGAGTTCGCCCTCTCGATGCCCTTCTTCCTGCGCGACGGAGAGACCGCGAGCGACTTCCTTCTCGCCTGCCCGTCCGTCCCCGGTCGATTCCCGGCCGCCGAGCGGCTGCGCGATCGCCACCGCCTGCCGGTCACGCACTTCGTCCACCCCGAGTTCCGCAAGACGGGGGAGCCCGCCTCGGAGGTCGACGGCTGGGTCGCCGGGATCGAGCAGGAGCGCTCGGGGTCGGGTGCGGTCGCGGTGACGGAGCCGCAGATGGCGCGCGCCGTCGCCGCCGCGATCGGGGCACGTTTCCATCTCCACCTCGTGGACGAAGGCGTACGCATCGACTGCGATCCCGCCGGAGTCCCGGCGTGGGCCCGGGCCTGGGTGCCCGCACTCGCCGTCGGCATCGAGCGTGCCGACGGGCGCCCGCTGCAAACCGACGCCGCGATCTTCCACCGACGCGGGCGCGAACTCGTCTCCACGGTGGACGGCTCGGCGCTCGTGAGCTGGGAGGCACGGCCCCGCACCGCCTGGAACCTCTCGGGTGCGAACCAACCCGTTCACCTCTCGGGTGCCGATCCCGTCGAGGTCTCGTTTGCCGAGCCGGGCCTCCAGGAATTGCTCGTCGACGGCGCCGATGGCCTCTGCGACTGGCCCGGGGCGAGTGCGCACGCGCGGCCGGGCGGACGTGCGTGGCGTCGGTTCGGCGCCCCGGGGCGGGCCGTCGTCCGGACCTCGCGTCCCCCGGGGGAGGCGATGCCGTCGTGGGTGGGAACCTCGCGCCAGGACGAGTGGGTCGCGGACGTCGTCTTCGCCGGGCGCACGTCGCCCGGCTGGTTCGTCGAGACGGGTGCCGCAGACGGGACCTCCTCGTCGGCGACGCTCGTCCTCGAGCGCGAGTTCGGCTGGCGCGGACTTCTCGTCGAGCCCAACGAAGCGCTCTTCCGTCGCATCCCGCTTCACCGCAAGTGCCTCGCTGCGCTCGCGTGCGTGACGGAGAGCGACGGTTCGGTGGAGTTCATCCAGGCATCGTGGTTCGGCCGGATCCTCGACCACGCCTCCGCGGAGCTCGCGGGTCGCCCGCTCGCCGAGCACCCGTTTCTCGGTCGAGACCTCGATGGCTCACCCGCGCGCGTCGTGCGACGCGACGGCCTCTCGCTCGCCACGCTGCTGCGCCGGTACGAGGCCCCCCGGGACGTCGACTTCGCCATGATCGACGCCGAGTGGAGCGAGTGGTTCATCCTGCGCAGGTTCCCGTTCCGTCGTTGGAATCTCCTCGCGATCTGCGTGAACACGAAGTTCCGTTGGGACGGGGGCGTGCAGGACAGCCCGCATGCACAGGAGATCCGCGACCACCTCGTGTCGCTGGGCTACTTCTTCGACCGGGAGCGCTCCCGCGGCACCGAGCACGACTTCTTCGTCCATCCCCGGCTCGTGGCGCCGCCCCTGCGGCGCCTGCGACACCTCGCCTTGCCGGCGGAGCGGCTACGGATGCTCGTCGACGCGGCGGTGCTTCGGGTCCGCGGGGTCGGGATCGCCGACCTCGTGCGATCGAGGTTCCGACGGATCGGTCGCCGCTTCTCCGTTCGGGAGGACGACTGAAGGGGCCCGACGAGGGGGAACCGCATGCAATCCTTGCAGGTCGCAGGCAATCCGGGAGCCTCCGGGGATTTCGGGCACGAATCGTCCCGCCCCGACCCCGTACTCGTCCGGCCCTCGGCGCGACCTTTCCCAGTCGCATGCCGGGTGGGGGTACGGAGGCCCCCGGTGAGGCAACTCCCGAGCGATCAGGGAGCGAACATCTCGCGCAGCACGTCGAGCACCCGCGAGAACGTCTGCGGCGACAGCCTCCCGAGCCGTCGGAACAACCGCTCCCGGTCGACGGTCCGGACCTGGTCCACGACCACGAGACCACTCTTTCCCGCGAAGCGGCAAGCCACCCGAAACGGCAGGGCCCGGCCCGCCGAGGTGAGGGGCGCGACGATCACCGACCGGAGTCCTGCGTTCAACTCGTCGGGTGACACCACGAGACAGGGTCTCGTCTTGCGGATCTCGCGACCCCGCGTCGGATCGAGATCGACGAGGAAGAGCTCGCCCCGCCCCGGCGGTCCGCTCACCACTCCCACTCGGTCTCGTCGAATCGCGTCGGCGTGACCGGATCGAGCAGGCGGTCGCAACCGTCCTCCCGAAGACTGCGAGCGGCCTCGGCCCACCCCTCTCGCACCCCCTGCCGGGCGCGGATCACGATCGACGCGCCCCGGATCTCGAGGTCGACTTCCTCGGTGATTCCTGCCTGCTCGATGAGCGGCTTCGGGAGGCGCACCCCCTTCGAATTTCCCATGCGGACGAGT
>JAGWVP010000195.1 GCA_018970825.1 bacterium
CGCAGGCGGCGCGCGACCGGCGGCTTCGGAGGTCGGACGGCACGTGTGGTAGGACCCACGACGACGATGGCGACGTTCACGATCCGGCGCGCGACGGGCGAAGCGCGCCCCTTCCGCATCGACTACCGGGGGGAGCTCAACGACGCCCAGTACGAGGCCGCGACGGCGCTCGAAGGCCCGGTACTCGTCGTCGCCGGCGCCGGCAGCGGAAAGACCCGCACGCTCGTCTACCGCGTGGCGCGCATGGTCGAGACCGGGATCCCGGCGCGTTCGATCGTGCTGCTCACCTTCACCCGGCGCGCGGCGCAGGAGATGCTGCGCAGGGCGGGCGCGCTGGTCGGCGGCGGTGCCGAGGAGGTCGTCGGCGGGACCTTCCACTCCTTCGCCAACTCGATGCTGCGCCGCTACGCCCGCGTCTTCGGCTGGCCCGAGGTCTTCACGATTCTCGACCGTTCGGACGCGGAGGACGCGATCCAGCTCGCGCGGGCCCGACTGGGGCTCGACCGTCGCGATCGCCGATTTCCGCGCAAGCAGACGCTCGCGTCGATCTTCAGCGCCTCCGTGAACCGGGGGATCGCGGTCGCCGACGTGGTGGAGAGCGAGTACCCGAACCTCCTCGAGGACGTCCCCGACGTCGAGCGCTGCCGCGAAGCCTACGTCGACTACAAGCGGCAGCGCAGCCTGCTCGACTACGACGACCTCCTGCTCGACTTTCGCGACCGGCTGCGCGGGATCCCGGAATTCGCCGACCGCCTGCGCGGGGTCTTCCGCTACCTCATGGTCGACGAGTACCAGGACACGAACCACCTGCAGGCCGACATCACGGAGCTCCTCGCCGGGCCGCGGGGCAACGTCATGGCGGTCGGCGACGACGCGCAGTCGATCTACGGCTTCCGCGGGGCCGACTTCCGCAACATCATGTCCTTCCCCGACCGATTCCCGGGGACGCGCGTCGTCACGCTCGAGGAGAACTACCGCTCGACCCAGGCGATCCTCGACGTCGGGAACGCGGTCATCGCGGCGGCGCGGGAGCGTCACGCGAAGACGCTCTTCACGAGGCGGGAGGGGGGGCAGCGGCCGCAACTCGTGCCCGCGCCGGACGACCGGCTGCAGAGCCTGTTCGTCACCCAGCGGATCCTCGGACTCGCCGAGGAGGGCGTACCGCTCTCGGAGATCGCGGTCCTCTTCCGGTCGTCCTTCCACTCCTTCGACCTCGAACTCGAACTCGCGCGCGCCGGCGTGCCCTTCGTGAAGCGGGGAGGCTTCCGCTTCATCGAGACCGCGCACGTGAAGGACGTGCTCGCCCACCTGCGCGTGATCGAGAACCCCCGCGACGCGATCTCCTGGCACCGCATCCTGCTGCTGCAGGAAGGCGTCGGGCCGCGGGCCGCGGAGACGGTCGTCGACTGGCTCGCGACGCCCGGGGGATCGCTGCGGGGGCTCTCCGTCCCCGGGGCCGTCCCGGGCCTGCGCGGTGCGGCGTCCGCGGCGGTCGCGAGGCTCGGCGGGCTGCTCTCGTCCCTCGACCCGTCGGCGATGAGTCCGCCCGCGCTGGTCGCACGCGTCGTCGAAGACTACCGGCCGACGCTCGAGCGGATCCACCGCGACGACGCGCCGAAGCGCACGCGGGACCTCGAGCAGTTCGCGATCCTCGCCGAGCGCTACCGCGTGCTCGGGCGCTTCCTCTCCGACATGGCGCTCGAGCCGCCGGTCGACGCGGTCGGCGACACGATGGCGATCGACGCGCCGGAAGGGGAGGCGCTCGTGCTCTCGACGATCCACTCGGCGAAGGGCCTCGAGTGGCACAGCGTGTTCGTGATCGGGCTCGCCGACGGCCGTTTTCCGTCGACCTGGACGGTGGACGAGGACGAGATCGAGGAGGAGCGGCGTCTCCTCTACGTCGCGTGCACCCGGGCCCGGGAGAACCTGATCCTCTGCTGGCCGGCGACGGCGTGGGACCGGAGCCTCGGGACGATCCCGCAGCGGCCCTCGCGACTTCTCGACGCGGTCCCGCACCACCTCCTCGAGCCGGTGACGCTCGTCGAGGAGGAAGAGGCCGAGGTCGCCCCGTGAGCGGTCCCGCGAGGCCCCCGGTCGCGCCGCCGGGGCCGGGCGACCACGTCGATTCCGCTCGTGCGACGCACCCCCGGGGCCCCGTGCCCTACGTGCCGGCGTCGAGTGCGCCGGACGAGTTCACGCCGCGCGCCCTGCTGCTCGGGGCGATCCTCTCGGTTCTCTTCGGCATGGTGAACGCCTATCTCGGCCTGCGGGTCGGCCTCACCGTGTCGGCTTCGATCCCCTCGGCGGTGATCTCCATGGGAGTGCTGCGCGGGATCCTGCGACGCGGGACGATCCTCGAGAACAACGTCGTCCACGCGCTGGGCTCCGCGGGAGAGTCGCTCGCCGGCGGCGTCGTCTTCACGGTGCCCGCGCTCGTCTTCCTGCACCTCGAGCCCACGAACCGGACGATCTTCCTGCTCGGTGCGACGGCCGGTCTGCTCGGCATCTTCGCCATGATCCCGATGCGGCGCGACCTCGTGGTGCGGGAGCACGACCTGCTGCCGTACCCGGAGGGAACCGCGTGCGCCGAGGTCCTGATCGCCGGGGACCGGGGCGGCACGAGCGCCCGCCCGGTGCTCCGCGGGCTGCTGCTCGGGATCGCCTACCTCGTCGGCTCGCAGGTCCTCGGTCTCTGGAGCGACCGGGTCGTCTGGACCTTTCCCGCGCTGCACAAGGCGACGATCGGCTTCGACCTGACCCCGATCTTCCTCGGGGCCGGCTACCTGATCGGGCCTCGCATCGCCGCCGTCATGGCTGCAGGCGGCATCCTCGCGTGGACCGTGCTCGTGCCGCTCGCGGACCTGGTCGCCGGCACCCCGGCCGGGCTCGCGCTCGGCATCCCGGCCGACGCCGCGTCGCTCGACGCGACGGCTCTCTGGAAGGCCCACGTTCGCTTCGTCGGAGCCGGGGCGGTCGCGACCGGTGGGCTCATCTCCCTGCTCGGCGTGGTCCCGACGATCGGCCGCGCGTTGCGGGAGGCGGTTCGGTCGACGCGATCGTCGGTCGGCCGGGACCTGTCCCCGTCGCCGCTCGTCGAGCGCACCGACCGGGATCTTCCTGCGTGGGTACCCCCGCTCGGCGTGCTCGCCTGCCTGCTCTCCCTCTGGCTCGTACCGGACTTCGGGCTCTCGTTCGCCGAGGCGCTGCTCGCCGTGGCCTTCTCGATCTTCTTCGTGATCGTCTCGGCTCGCATCGTCGGTCTCGTCGGGACGACCTCGCAGCCGGTCTCGGGGATGACGATCACGGCGCTTCTCGCGACCGCCTGGCTGCTGCGCGCGACCGGGCACGTCGGCCCCGAGGCGATGGCTTCGAGCGTCGTCGTCGGCGCCGTGGTCGCGATCTCGATCGCGCTCGCGGGCGACCTCTCGCAGGACCTGAAGACGGCCGCGCTGGTCGGTGCCACGCCCTCGCGCGTTCAACTCGCCCAGGTCGCCGGCACGCTCGCGGCCGCGCTCCGCGCGGGATGGGTGCTGCTGCTCCTCCACCGCGCGTGGGGGCTCGGCTCGGAAACGCTGCCGGCGCCGCAGGCGCGACTCATGGCGACGCTCGTCGAGGGCGTCGCCCGCGGCGAACTTCCCTGGGGGCCGATGTCGATCGGCGCGGGGCTCTCGGTCGCGGCGGCCATCGTCGGCGCGACCCCGCTCGCGTTCGCGATCGGGCTCTACCTGCCGGTCACGACGACCGCGCCGCTCCTGCTGGGCGGGCTCGTGCGACGCCGGCTCGACCGGCGGGACGCGGTGCCCCGGGTCCACCGGTCGTCGGAGTCGACCGAGTTCGAACAGGCCGACCCGGCGACGGAGCACGCGGGGGAAGGCGGCTCGACGCTCGTCGCCTCCGGCATGATCGCGGGCGAGGCGCTCGCGGGCATCGCCGCCGCGGCGATCGTGATCCTTCTCGGGGACGGCGCCCTGCGACTGCGCACGCCGGGGATGCTCGGGGCCTTCGAGCCGCTAGCGACCCTCGCCGCCTGGGCCGTCCTCGTCGCGGCGCTTGCGCGCGGAGATGGTCGCCGCGACGGCGGCGAGCAGATCGATCCCGCTGATCGGCTCCTCGTCTCCTGAGGGCCCGCGTCGCCTCGGCGCGATCCCGAGCCGCCGGGCGGCGCGGTCGACCTCGGCCTGGACCTCGCGCACCTCGGAGGCTTCCCGCTCCGCCCGCGAGGGGCGCGCGGCCGGGGGAGCCGTGCGGGCCCCGGGCCCCCCGCGCCGCACGACCGCGAGGTGGGTTCCCCGGGTGACGGCGCGGAAGAGGCTCGATTCGCGCCGGTAGAAACCCGGCGTGTGGAAGGAACTCGGCAGGTCGAGCCCGAAGAAGTCGAGGTGGTGGCAGACCTCGTGCAGCAGCGTCCGGAGGAACGTCTTCGCCGCGACCACGTCGCGCCGCTGCGCGGTCCGCATCCACACGGTGATCAGCTCGCGCGTGCGGCCCCCGTCGGACTCGTAGAGGCCGTGCAGCTCTCCGCTGCGGTCGCGGGGACGCACCCCGGAGACGGACACCCGCACCCGGGGCAGTCCGAGCCGCTTGCAGAGCAGTTCGACGAGGTGCGCGGAGGCGCGCTCGGTCGCTCCGCGGTCGTCGTTCTCGAGGTGTCGCGCGATCTCGAGGACGGCGTCGCGCAGGTCCGGACCCGAGCCGAGCGAGACGCGGGTCTTCGCGACGCTCCGCTCGTACTCGGCGCGCTGGGCCGCCGGGAGCCGACGCCACCACTCTCCCGCCATGACCTCCGTCCCTGTCACGGGACGCCCGGGCGGGCAACGACGCTCAGGATCCGGGGCGCACTCCCCGGCCCGGGCGTCGAGTGGCGAGCGGACGAGCCGGGCCCGGTCGCGCGGCCGCACCGGATTGCGGTCGTCGGCTCCGCCCCCCGGGCGTCACCCAACGTTCGAGCAGCCGCATCTCCGCCCGCGTGGCCTCCGCCTCCGCCTCGACCACGAAGCCCCGGAAGCGCTCGGCGGCCGAGGTGAGCGGGCGGCCGGCGAGACGGACGATCCCGTAGCGAAGATGCAGCCACGGCTCGGTCGCGAGCAGGGCGAGACGGCCCTGCTCGAGCCCCTCGGCCACGACCTCGATGGGCGACACGGCGATCGCGTCGGAGCGCTCGACGATCCCGATCTGCATGCCGACCGACCCGCACTCGATCGAGGGAAACGGGCGGATGGTCCCGCCCGCGGCCCGACGCTCGTCGCGCGACCTGAGCAGCGGGTCGAGCACGCGCGGGGGGATGCGGCTCGAGGCGATGACCGACCAGTCGAACACGTCGGCGACGGAGAGGTCGCCCCGCTCGACCAGGGGGTGTCCGACGCGTGCGAAGAAGAACAGCGGGTGCTCCGTCCCGAGTGCTTCGACCTCGACGTCGGTCTCGCCGTCGAGCATGCTTCGTTCCGCCAGGAAGAAATCGAGGACGCGGGACCGCAGCATCCGCAGCAGGTCTTCCCAGGTGCGCGAGGGCAGGTGAAGGCTCACGTTCGGATGTCGATCCGAGAACGCCGCCGCGGCTCGGATCAGCACCGTCTCCGACGGGAACGGACCGCCGCCGACGGTCACGTGACCGCTCTCCACTTCTCGGCGGGTGCGCGCCTCGCGGTCGAGATCGTCGGCCATCCGGACGAGGTCCCGCGCGCGCGCGATCGTCAGGCGACCGAGGTCCGTGGGCACGGATCCCGAGCTCGTGCGGTCGAACATGGGCGCTCCGAGCTCGCGCTCGAGGTTCTGGATGCTGCGCGAGAGGGCCGGCTGGCTCAGCCCGACCGCGGCGGCCGCCCGGACGAACGAGCCGTGCTCGGCGACCGCGAGAAGGTGGCGCCACTGGGGAAGGTCGATCGGCATAGGCGCCCTATATGGCAGACGTGCAAGCGATGCATTTTACACATCGCTCGTCGCCCCCTATCGACAGGGCTCACGTCGGGCCCACCCGTCCGGACTCCGGGCCCCATGAACGAGGAGCCTCCATGCAGTCATGCCGACAGGACGAGCGATCGCTGGTGTCGTGGGCCCTCGAGGTCCTGCTCTGGGCCGGGGTGGTCCTCGCGGTCCTCGGGATCGCGACCGCCCTCTCGGGACCTCCACCCGCGGCCCATGCCGAGGGGCAGGCCGCCGCGCCCGCCGCCGGATCGGGTGCCCGCAAGCCCAACGTCCTCGTCCTGTGGGGCGACGACATCGGCTACTTCAACGTCGGGGCCTACAACATGGGCATGATGGGCTATCGCACGCCCAACATCGACTCGATCGGTCGCGAGGGAGCCGTGTTCACCGACTGGTACGGCCAGCAGAGCTGCACGGCCGGCCGC
>JAGWVP010000196.1 GCA_018970825.1 bacterium
GCACGACGACCTTGCTCGCGTGGTTCACCACGTGCGCGTTGGTCGCGATGTAGCCCTCCGCGTCCACGACGAAGCCCGAGCCGAGGCTTCGCTGCGCCGGCATCGGGCCCATGCCGCCTCGTCCGCCGGGGCCTTCGCCGAAGAAGCGCCGGAAGAAGTCGTCGAAGGGGTCCATGCCCGGCGGCATGCCCGGCCCGCCCGGGCCGCCCGGCGCGCCCATGCCCCGGCGGCCACGCGAGGGCTCGGCGGCCTGGGTGATGGAGAGGTTCACGACCGAGGGGCGGACGGCCTTGGCCACCTCGGTGAAGCCCGGAAGGCTCGCGCTGCGGGCGTGGGCCGGGACCGGTGCGAGGAATCCGATCGCGACCAGGGCCAGGGCGCGCGGCAGGAGGGGGGTCGGTCGGCGATGGGTCACGGGCGGCGTCTCCTCGGGGCGGTGGGCGCGGGTCGATCCCGCGGCATCGGGACGTTGGACGTTGCTCGGGAGCGTTCTCTTCGGTCGCCGTTCCGCCCGGCGGGCCGGACCCCGTTTCCACGGGCAACTCCCGGCCCGCCCCGGGCTGGAAAACCGGCGAACATGTGGCATCCTACCAGACATGGAACACGCAGGGCACGAACACGCCGTCACCGCGACCGACCACGCGGATGCCACCGTCTCCCTTTCGCCCACGGCGGTCGCCCGGGTGAAGGTCCTCCTCTCCCGGGAGGGCCGGGCCGAAGGCGCCGGTCTCCGGGTCTCCGTCGTCGGAGGCGGATGCTCCGGCATGCAGTACTCGCTCGGGATCGAGGATGCGCCGACGTCGGACGACCAGGTGCTCGAGTTCGGCGGCGTGCGCGTCTTCGTCGACTCCGCGAGCGCGGTCTACCTCGGCGGCACGGTGGTCGACTACGTCGACGGCCTGCACGGGGCGGGCTTCAAGTTCGTGAACCCCAACGCCCAGCGTACCTGCGGCTGCGGCTCCTCGTTCGCGGTCTGAGTTCCCCGGCCGGCGCCTACCGGCACTTCGTCTTCGATCTCGACGGGACGCTCGTCGACTCGGGGGCGGATCTCGCCGCCGCCGTGAACGCGACGCTGCGCGCCCTCGGCCTCGGGGATCTCGACGAGGAGCGAGTCGTCGGCTTCGTCGGCCACGGCATGCGACGGCTCCTCCTGTCGAGCATCGAGGCGGCTGCGCCAGGCCGATCGGACGAACTGCTCGCGGAAGCGTCCACGCGCTTTCGCGAGGCCTACGGCCGAGGCCTGCTCGATCGCACCCGCCTCCACGTCGGCACGGACGCATTGCTCGCCGAACTCGCTCGCAGGGGTGCGCGCGTGTCGCTCCTGACGAACAAGCCGCGCGGCTTCACCGCGCCGATCCTCGCCGGCCTCGGCGTCGCGGACCGGTTCGACGACGCCGTCTGCGGCGACGAGGTCTCGCGACCCAAGCCCGACCCGGAGGGCCTTCTGCGGCTCGTCGAGCGCTCGGGCGTGCCGCGGTCGGAGACCTGCCTGGTCGGCGACTCCGCGGTCGACGTCGAGACGGCTCGCGCCGGGGGCGTCCCGAGCTGTGCCGTCACCTGGGGGCTTCGCGATCCCGCGGAACTGCGAGCGGCCCACCCGGACCACCTCGTCGACGAGGCCGGGGTGATCGCGTCGCTCTGCGCCGACCCCGCGGGCCAGCGGCGGCCGGGCTGAACCCGTCGCGCACGGGAGCGTCGCGCCGGTGCGCGCGCGCTCGTCGCGAGACTCAGCCGGAGGCCGCTCCGCCCGTGCTCGCGTTCGACGGGACGGTCTCGTCCTGCGAGCGGACCGGGAGCAGGGCGATCGGGAGCACCTCTTCGAAGCGGTCGACCAGGTGGAAACGCAGGTCGCGTCGGACGTCCTCGGGGAGTTCGTCCAGGTCCTTCTCGTTGCGCCGGGGCAGGATGACTTCGCGGATGCCCGCTCGACGTGCGGCGAGAACCTTCTCCTTCACGCCGCCGATCGGCAGCACCGCACCGCGCAACGTGATCTCCCCGGTCATCGCGACCTCCGGACGGACCGGGCGCCCCGAGAGCAGGGAGGCGAGCGAGGTCGCGATCGTGACGCCGGCGGAAGGCCCGTCCTTCGGGACCGCGCCCGCAGGCA
Organism: bacterium; assembly: GCA_018970825.1. GTDB lineage: Bacteria > Desulfobacterota > Binatia > UBA12015 > UBA12015 > REEB422. The sequence goes on from JAGWVP010000196.1 coordinate 2,108, forward strand.
CGTGCACGTGGAGGTCGGACACGTCGAAGAAGTCGGCCGGGATGCCGAGCCGGTCGGCGCGCGAGCGCACCAGCGACAGCGCGGTCTGGGCGGACTCCTTCATGACCTCGCCCAGGCTGCCGGTGAGCGTGAGTCCCTTCTGCCCGCTCATCCGCGTCGACTCGACGAACAGGATGTCGCCGCCGTTGGCGGTGTAGGCGAGCCCGGTGACGACGCCGGTCTCCGCCGTCCGGCCGGCGACCTCGGAGACGAAGCGCTCCGGACCGAGGAGTTCGCGGACCTTCGCCCCGTCGACCAGCACGGGTTCGGTGCGCCCCTCGGTCACCTCGCGCGCGACCTTGCGGCACACCCGGCCGATCTCGCGCTCCAGGTTCCGGAGACCGGCCTCGCGCGTGTAGTCGCGGACGATCTTCGCGATGCCGTCGTCCGAGAAGCGGAGGCCCTCGGGGGAGAGCCCGCTCTCCTCGACCTGGCGGCGCACGAGGTGGCGGCGGGCGATCTCGAGCTTCTCCTCCTCCGTGTACCCGCCGAGCTCGATCACCTCCATGCGGTCGCGGAGCGCCCACGGGATTCCGTCGAGGTCGTTCGCCGTGGTGACGAACATGACCCGGGAGAGGTCGAAGGGAACGTCGAGGTAGTGGTCGACGAAGGTCGAATTCTGCTCCGGGTCGAGGACCTCGAGCAGCGCCGACGCCGGGTCGCCGCGGAAGTCGCCGCCGAGCTTGTCGATCTCGTCGAGAACGAACAGGGGGTTGTTCGAGCCCGCCGAGCGAAGGCTCTGCACGATGCGTCCCGGAAGCGCGCCGACGTAGGTGCGGCGGTGACCGCGGATCTCGGCTTCGTCGCGCACGCCGCCGAGCGACACTCGGACGAAGCGTCGGTCCATCGCCCGAGCGATCGAGCGGCCGAGGGAGGTCTTGCCGACGCCGGGCGGTCCGGCGAAGCAGAGGATCGGGCTCTTCGGGTCCCGCTTCAGCTTGCGGACGGCGAGGTACTCGAGGATCCGCTCCTTCACCCGTTCGAGGCCGTGATGGTCCTCGTCGAGCACCTCGCGGGCGCGCGGGATGTCGAGGTCGTCCCCGGTCGAGACCGCCCAGGGGAGGTTCGCGAGCCACTCGAGGTAGGTGCGGACGACCGAGTGCTCGGCCGACTCCGGGGGAATCATCCGCAGGCGGTCGAGCTCGGTGTCGGCCGCCTTGCGGGCGGCCTCGGGCAGCTTCGCCGCGTCGAGCTTCGTCCGCAGTTCGTCGAGGTCCGCCGCGCGGGAGTCGCCCTCGCCGAGCTCGCTCTGGATCGCCCGCAGCTGCTGGCGGAGGTAGAATTCCTTCTGGCCCTTCGAGACCTCGCTCTGGACCTGGCTCTGGATCTTCGAGCCGAGCTCGAGGAGCTCGATCTCCCGGTTCAGGATCGTCGAGAGCCTCTGCATGCGCCCGGGGACGTCGAGCGTGGCGAGGAGGTCCTGCTTCTCCTCGACCGACACGTTCAGGTTCGAGGCGATCAAGTCGGTGACCTTGCCGGGATCCTTGATGTTCATGACGACGAGCTGCAGCTCGTCGGGCAGGTAGGGGATCATCGAGACGAAGCGCGCGAACTGGTTCACGAGGTGCGCCTGCAGCGCGTCGAGCCCGTGGGAGGACTCGTACTCGTCGACGAGGACGTGGTTGCGCGCGACGAAGAAGGGTTCGGTCGAGACGACCTCGTCGATCTCGACCCGTCTCAGTCCCTGGACGAGGACGCGCACGCTCTGGTCGGGGTAGCGCAGCATCTTGAGCAGGCGTCCCGCCGTGCCCCGGGTGTACAGACCGTCGGCCCCCGGGCGCTCGTCCTCGGCGGACTTCTGCGCCACGAGCGCGAGCATGCGGTCGCCGGCGAGGCACTGCTCGACGAGCTGGAGCGAAGCGGGTCGCGAGATCGGCAGCGGTACGATCGCCGACGGGAACACGACCACGCCGCGCAACGGGAGCACGGGCAGGGTCCCGGGCACGACGACGTTGCTCGTGTCCTCCTCGAGTCCCTGGAGTCCCTCGGCGGAGACGGACACGCCCCCGCTCTCGTCCCCCTCGCCGTCTTCGTCGTGCTCCGCGGACATGGCGCCCTCCTGCCGTCGGCGATCTTAAGCGGGCGGCCGGGAGACCGCGAACCGGCGCTCGGCCCGGGGGGCGCGGGCTCAGTCGGCGACGCGCATCGCGGTCGTCAGGAAGGCCGTGTGGGCGACCATCCGGTGGTCCGGGCGAACCGATCCCTCCGCGACGTGCCATCCCCGGTGGAGCGTCTCGAACGTCTTCGCCCCGGCGAAACGCGGCTCGGCCCGGAGCGCGTCGCCGATCTCCTTCACCTGGATGGTCGTCGGCACGTAGATCGTGAGCACTCCGGCCGGGCGCAGGGCGTCGGCCGCCGCCCGGACGAGCGGTCCCGGCTCGGGCAGGTCGAGCACGACCCGGTCGGCGCGTTCCCCGACGAGCGCGTCGGCCGCGTCCGCGAGCACGGGCCGCCAGTTCGGGGCATCTCCGTGAAAGCGAGCGACGTTCTCCCGCGCCATCTCGACGTGGTCCTCCCGGCGCTCGATCGAGGTCACGCGGCCGGTCGGGCCGACCGCGCGCAGGAGCGCGAGAGTGAGCGCCCCGGGACCGACACCGGACTCGACGACGTGGGCGCCCGGGTACACGTCGCCCCAGACGAGGATCGAGGCGGTGTCCTTCGGATAGATCACCTGCGCTGCGCGCGGCAGGTGCGGCACGAGCTCCGCGTAGGTCGGCCGGTGGACGAGGACGGGCTGCCCCTGCGACGAGGCGACGCGGGAGCCGTCGGGGCGACCGACCAGATCGTCGGCGTCGATCATGCCGCAGTGCAGCGAGAAGCGACGGCCCGGGCGCAGATCTCGCAGGTACTCCCGCGCCTTCGGGTCGACGAGCAGCACGACGTCGCCGTACGCGAGCGCGGCGCCGGGCTCCGGCCTCGGCCCGTCGAGCGGTGCGAACTTGCGCTTGGAACTCACGAACGCGGCTCCCCGTGACCGGGATCGCCGCTCCCGTCGCCCCGGCCGGTGCGGCGGTCGACGAGCGCGCGCAGCGAGCAGAAGCCGCAGAGCTCTCCCCACGAGGGCATGCCGCAGCCCGAGCAGCTGCGCTCGGCGTCCGGCATCTCGCGCGGCTGGAAGCCGGCGCTGCCGCGGGTGACGAACTCGCCGACGAAGGCGAGCTTGGTTCCGGGCGACGCGTTCTCGAGCCCGTCGAGCACGGCCTTGTGGGCGAGCTGCGTCGCGCCGACGGCGTTCGGGCACTCCTCCACGACGTAGTCGATGCCGCGCATGAAGGCGAAGGTCGCCGTCTCGAATTCGCTCGTGAGGTAGAGCGGCTTCACCTTGCGGACGAACTTCTCGTGGCGCGGCTGGATCACGGGCTTCTGCCGTGCCAGGTGCTCGACCTGCCAGTGGAGCACGTTGCCGAGCAGGCGGGCCGCCTCGTCGTCGAGGTTGTGGCCGGTCGCGACGACGTTGCAACCGGCCTCGAGGGCGGCTGCGTCGAAGTAGTGTCGCTTGATCGTGCCGCAGGCGGAACACGCCGGGCGCCGGGTCGCGCCGACGACGGTCGGGATCGCGAGGTTCTCCTCGGCGAGCGAACGCACGCGGAGCTCGAGCCCGCGGCTCTCGGCGAAACGCTCGGAGCGCTCCCGCGACCGGTCGGAGTAGCCGCCGATGCCGAGCGCCAGGTGGAACCCCACCGTCGAGTAGCCCGCGTCGGCGAGCACGTCCCAGAGGGCGAGGCTGTCCTTGCCGCCCGAGACCGCGACGAGGATGCGGTCCTCGCGCCCGAACATCTCCTGGTGCTCGATCGCCCGGTCGACCCGCCTGCGGAAGAAGAGCAGGTAGCATGCACGGCAGAAGGCGGAGTTGTGGGCACGCAACTTCACCTCTGCCGGTTCGCGACAGCGGGTGCACTTCACGGCCGGGCCTCCCGGGGCGGTAAGGCGGCCGGGATCATCCGCCGCTCACGACCGCGCGGAGTTCGATCTCGTCGGTCGACGAGAGGGCTGCGTCCTCGGTGAGCAGCCGGTCGCCGCGGATGACGAGGACCGTGCCGGGCAGGATGCCGAGACGGCCGAGCAGGTCCCCGACGCGTCGCACGTCGTCGACCTCGAGATCCTTGCCCTGGGGATTCAGGCGGACGCGCACTGCGCGGCGCTACCAGACCCCGGCCGGAGCCGCCAACGAGGTCACCTTGCGTTCGAGGGCTT
>JAGWVP010000197.1 GCA_018970825.1 bacterium
GCTCGAGCGGCTCGCGCGCGCGCTCGCCTCCGACCTCGGCGCGTCGGCGCGGTCCGCGGCGACGGCTCCCGGTCCCCGTCCCTCGGCGCGAGGCGGCCGCGCGGCCGCCTCGAGGCGCTGAGGCCGCGATCGTCGCGCAGGCGAGCCTGGGAATGACGGGACGCTCGCCGCTGCGCAAGTCGGCGCTGTCTCGCGGGCCCACCCCCGCGCAGCACCTGGCGCTCCTCGCGTTCGGGTTGCTGCTCGGGCTGCTCGCGGCGGAACTCGCCTGCCGTCTCCTCTACACGACACCGTGGTACGAGGGGTTGCTCGACGACCAGGTGCGCCGCGAGCCGACGCAGGCGGTGCATCGCAACTCGCTCGGCCTGCGCGACATCGACTACGCGAGCCCGAAGCCCCCGGGGGCGAAGCGCGTCCTCTTCCTCGGCGACTCCTTCACCTTCGGCTCCGGCGTCGAGCGCGACGACGCGATCTTCCCCGAGCTCGTCGAGCAGCGGCTCGCCGGCTCGTTCCGCGACAAGGGCTGGGAGGTCGAGGCGATGAACGGCGGGATCCCCGGGAGCCTGACCGGCGAGTGGGTCGACCTGCTCTCGCGGGTCGGCCCGCTCTTCCAGCCCGACGTCGTCGTCGCCGTCTTCTTCCTGCGCGACGGCACCTCGCTCTCCTCGATGCTCGATTTCTTCGGCGCGATCCGCAACGGCATCGTCCGGCGCAACCGCGAGTCGGCGCTCTACCGACACTCGTACCTCTGGCGGACCTTTCGCGACCGCCTCGACCGGGAGCAGGTCTCGACCGACTACTCCCGCGGCATGAACCTCGCGTACATCGGCGACGAGGGGCAGACGCGCGAGTGGACGAAGGCCCGCGAGAACCTGAAACGGCTCGCCGCCATGTCCGCCGACCTCGGGGCGCGCTTCGGCCTCGTCGTCTTCCCGGTTCTCGCCGACCTCGACGGGAGCCGTTATCCCTTCGACCACGTCTGCCGACTGATCGCGCAATTCGGCCACGAGCAGGCCTGGCCGACGCTGGAGCTCCTGCCGTCCTACCTCGGTCGGGACGCGACGAAGCTCTGGGTCACGCCCTACAACCAGCACCCGAACGAGCTCGGGCACCGGATCGCCGCCGACGCGATCGTGCCCTTCGTGAAGGGCCTGCTCGACGGGGCGACGGCTCCCTCCCCGGCCGAGGAGTCCGCACCGGAGCAGCCGGTCTACCCGCAGGCCTGAGGACTCAGCGCCACTGGTCGACGAACTGCAGCCGCGCGCGCGGACGCAGTGCCGCGACCGTGCCGGGACCCAGCACGACTTCGAGGTCGGCACCGCGCGGCGCGATCGCGACGTCGGCCCGCCCGAGCAGCCCGACGGTCGTCTCGACGCCGCTCGCGTCGACGACCTCGGCTTCGAAGCCCTCGCAGAAGCGCTCCTCGGCGACGACCAGCACGACCCGCTCGATCCGTGCCGCGTGCTCGCCGGAAAGGTCGAGATCGAGGGCGAAGATGCCCCGGGGCGAAGAAACGCGCACCTCGACCGAGCGGCCGTCGGGGGCGAACGTCGTCGACTCGATCCGCACCGGTCGCTGGTCGCCGGGGACGAGCCGCACGGGCGCCGCCGCGGGGCCGGCGGTGCAGGCCGCGGCGAGCGCCGCGAGCAGGAGCGCGGTCGCGTGGAGGTTGCTCATGCCGCGCCCGCGCCGACGTGCCCGACGCGGCTCCCGCGCGGGCCCGGACCCTGCTTCCCCGGAACCGGGACGCGCAGGCGGCCGGTGCGGAGCGCGAACGCCCGCAGGATCGCCGTGGCCCCTCGAATCCGCGATGCTTCGCCCACGGAGCCCGTGTAGACCCGCTGCGCGGTCGCGGCAATCCGCGATCGCACCCCGCGCCCCATGCAGGGGCCCGCGTCCCGTTCGCGTCCCCGACCGGCCGGCGACGCCCGCAGGTCGAGGACGGGCGTCGGGGCACTCGTCGGCGGCCGCGATTGCCTCGCCGCCGGCCGCGCCGTAGACCGCGTCGGGTGACGGTGGAGCCCGAGATCACCTCGTGGGTCGAACTCTGCATGCCCGACGGGCGCATGCTGAACCCGCTCGCGCTCGGGTGGTCGCGCACGCCGCTGCACCGGGCGAACCTCCGCGGCGGCTTCGGGCGCACGAAGCGCTGGGACTACTGGGCGGTCCTCGCGGACGACTTCGCGTTCTCGGCCGTCTACGCGGACGTCGACTATCTCGGCATCGTCGCCACCTGGTGGGCGGATCTCGTCACCGGGGAGTCGGGCGGCCGCGAGGTCACGGTGCCGTTCGCGCGCGGTCTCGCGCTGCCCGAGGAGCCCGGAAGCGCGCCGTTGCGTTGGTCGGGCCGGGGACTCGAACTCGCGATCTCGGACGACCCCGACCACACGCGCCTCGTCGCCTCGTGGAGCGAGCGCGACGGGCGCACCTCGCGCTGCGACGTCACGGTCGATCGGCCGGCCGGTCACGAGTCGGTGAACGTCGTGATCCCGTGGAGCGCGCGTCGCTTCCAGTACACGTCGAAGCACCAGGCGCGTCCGGCTCGCGGCCTCGTCGAGATCGGTCGTCGGCGGGTCGCGATCGGCGGCGAAGCCGGCGACGCATGGGGCGTTCTCGACGTCGGTCGCGGGCGCTGGCCCTATCGCACGCGCTGGAACTGGGGCGGCGGGGCGGGGCGCTCCGCCTGCGGACGCCACGTGGTCGGCCTCCAGCTCGGGGGCAAGTGGACCGAGGGCACGGGCTTCACCGAGAACGGCGTCGTCGTCGACGGCCGCGTGACGAAGTTCGGCGACGAGTTCGCGTGGGAGTACTCCTGGGAGGAGCCGATGCGACCGTGGCGCGTCCGCGATCCCGGGGGACGGCTCGACCTGGAACTCGCGCCGCGCTTCGACCGGCACGCGAAGGTCGAGGCGATCGTGCTCGGAACGGAAGTCCACCAGGTCTTCGGCCGCTGGAGCGGCCGCGTCGTCGACGACGTCGGCCGGGAGATCGCGCTCGACTCCGTCCCCGGCTTTGCGGAGGAGGCGCGCTCGCGCTGGTGAAGGGCGGCTGCAGCCGACGTGTCTCGCCGAGAGCCGCTCGCGGAGGGACGCAGGACGCCCGCGGCCCGCGCGGCGGGCGCTTCCCGCCTCAGGCCCGGAGCACCCGTCCCGCCGCCGCCCCGGGCGAGTAGCGCCCCGCGCGCAGCACCGGCGTGCCGTTCACGAACACGTCGTCGAGGCCCTCGGGAAAGCGCGCCGGGTGCTCGAAGGTCGCCGTGTCGCGAAGCCGCGCGGCGTCGATCACGACGAGATCGGCCGCCTGCCCCCGCCTCACCAGCCCTCGGTCGCGGAAGCCGAGCCGCGCCGCGGCGGCACCGGTCATCTTGTGGACCGCGGTCGGCAGGTCGAACAGGCCCTCGCGGACGTAGGTCGCGAGCACCCGCGGGAAGGTTCCGTAGCTCGCCGGGTTCTGGTGGCCGCGGCTGGTCAGGAAGGTGTCGGTCTCGATCGTGCAGAGCGGGTGGGCGAGCACGCGCCGAAGCGCATCCTCCTCGCCGTCGTGTCCGCTGTAGGTGTGGTTCAGGACACGCGCGTTGCGCCCGCTCTCGACGACCAGCCGCCCGTAGAACTCGAACACCTCGAGCCCGGCCCGGCGCGCGGCCTCGCCGACGAAGAGCCCCTCGTAGGGCTCGAAGGCGGGCGCGTTCGCGCACATGATCTGCACGTCTTCGAGGAAGAACCCGATCCGTCCGAACACCGAGTTGCCGAGTTCGCGCACGGCGGCGAGCGACGCCGGATCGCCGAGGATCGTCTCGAGGTGCGGCAGCATCTCGGGCGGAAAGATCACGCTCGCCGTCGTGTTGCCGGCCGTGTACGGGAAGGCGTCGAAGCCGACGTCGATCCCTTCGTCGGCGGCGCGCTCGACCAGCGCGATCGCGGCCTCGGCGGTCGGCCAGGTCCGTCGCCCGACGAAGATCAGGTGGCTGATCTGGAGGCGGGTGTTCGGGCCCGCCGCGCGCGCGACGTCGAGGATCTCCTCGATCGCCTGCAGGTTGTGCGGGATCGTCGTCGGGTCGGTCTGGTAGACCGGGCTCTCGCAGCTGTAGGCGCGCAGGTGCGAGGTGAAGAGCTTGCCCGCGGCCGCGGCGAAGCCCGCGAAGGCCGCGAGCTCCTCGTGCCCGGAGAAGATCCCGGGCGGGTAGCCGAGCCCCGTGCTGATGCCGAAGCAGCCCGCGTCGAGCGACTCGCGCGCGAGCCGTTCCATCGCCGCGAGGCGGTCTGCGCCGGGGCGGGCGGGATCGAGCGCGCCCATCACGGCCGAGCGCACGGCGCCGTGGCCCACGAGTTCGGCGACGTTCAGCGGGACGCCGGTCGCCTCGAGGCCCGAGAGGAAGCCGTCCATCGTCTCCCAGGCCGGGTCGACCTCCTCGTCGACGATGAGCCGGCTCGACGAACGCGCCGCGGCGCGGTTGTGCTCGCTGATCGGCGCGGGGCTGAAGCCGCAATTGCCGCCGACGATCGTCGTCATTCCCTGGCGCACGAAGGGCTCGACGAGCGCGCCCGCGTCGCGCCCGGGGACCAGCCAGTCCGCGTGCGAGTGCAGGTCGATGAAGCCGGGCACGACGACGCGCCCGGTGCAGTCGAGCACGTTCGCGGCCGCGAGGTCGCGCAGGTCGCCGACCTCGACGACCCGGCCGTCGCGCACCGCGACGTCCGCCCGCACGGCCGCCGAGCCCGTGCCGTCGATCACGCTTCCGCCCGAGAGCTTCCAGTCGCAGTCCATGGCGCACGCCTCGCAGGTCGCGGCGCCCGGGGCAACGGCGACGGGCGTCGACGCCGCCTCGGTCGCCGACCCGCTTCCTGCCGTCGCGCGCGCCGGGCCTGCCCGGAAGGTCGCGACTCGCCGCGACCGGGGCGGTCAGCGGACCGGGTCGCAGGTGACCCGGCGCTGCAGCGCGACGAGTTCGGGGAGGCGGTCGGGATGGTCGACCCGGAACCGGGCGAGCACGATCCCGCGAAGGCTCGGGCTCTCGACGCGCGTCGCACCCGCCGCCCCCGCCGGAGCGGGCGACGAGTCTCCCGGCGGCACGAGCAGGAGCGAGAGCCCTTCCGTTCCGTCGGGCCCGCGGTCGTTCGCCGCGAAGTAGTTGTCGGTGTTCTCGGCGAAAGCCGAGAGCGAGAGGTAGGTCGGGGCGTGCGGCGCGCGGACGAGAAGCGGTCCCGCGGAAAGGTCGTAGACGCAGGCCGCGTAGAGCAGGTCCGGGCTCGGGCGCACGATCGTTCGGGAGTCCGAGGTCGTCGGAGGGGCGGGGATCGCCACGTTCCAGCCGTCGCGCTCGAGCACCCGCGCGGCGAGCTCCGGGTCCATTCGCCGGTGGTTCGCCGGGCCCGCCGCCGGCGACCCGCTCGCGGCGGCGTCCGTCCCCGCCGCGGCGCGCGCCTCGGCGACGGCACCGCTCCGGATGCGCGACGTCGCCACCCGCATCACGAAGAGCGGCAGCGCGTGCAGCGCGACGAGCCAGGTCGCGGCGGCGATCGCGAGCAGGGCGAGGAGCGGTCGGAGCAGGCTCCTCACCGGCATCCCCCCCGCACGATGCGCGGAAGGTCGGCCGCGCCCGGGTCCGCGCGCAGCGCCTCGCCCGGCTCGTAGCAGCGCAGCGTCAGGTTGAACGGACCCGAGGCCGGCGAGGGAAGCCAGCCCGGTCCGTCGCCCGTCGGCGAGACCCGGACCGAGAAGCTTCCGTCGGCGCCGCGCGCGACGGTCGAGCGCGACACCGACCATCGATTCGCCTCGTTGCGCAGCAGGTACCCCGTGTCGTCGTAGAGCGTGACGCTCCACCAGGCCGAGCCCGGGTCGCGTCCCTCGACGCGGTAGTCGCAGCGGCCGTCGAGCGTGCGCCCCTCGTCGTCGGTGTCGGCGTGGAAGTAGATCGCTTCCGTGTTGCGGAGCGCGAGCAGTCCCCCGACCGCGATGCGGGCCCGGGTGAGCGGTCCGGCGGCGGTGCTGCCGATGTCGAGGTCGGTTCGCCACGGGCCGTTGCGCACGCTGCCGGCGCTCGCCCGCAGCGACGTCCAGAGCAGGCCGAGGCCCAGCGCGACGCCGAGGACGCCGGTCGCGAGCAGGCGCGGGAGCGATCGTCGGCCTCCCGGGGCCGCCTTCGCGAGGTGCGGGGTGCGTGCCATTCGCGTCGCTCCGCTCAGCCGACCACCGGGTAGGCGATTCGCCCCCAGTCGCGGTCCATGTTCGCGTGCATGACGTCGACGACGATCGGCACGATCTTCGCCATGATCTCGGACCCGCTGCGCACCTGCGAGCGGTTGACGCTGCTCTCCCACGTGGCCCCGCC
>JAGWVP010000198.1 GCA_018970825.1 bacterium
GCAGCGACTGCTGGCCCTCGTCTCGTCTCTCCTCGACTGCGTGCGGAGCGAGGCGCGGGGCGATCGCGACGCGGTCGCGATGCACGAGGCGCTCGGGCGACTCCGGGGGGAGATCCGCCTCTTCCTGCACGACCTCGTCGGCCGGAGTCTCGGTGCGGACGAGTCCGAAGCGGTCCTCGTCCTCGAGCGCCGCCAGGAGCACCTCGATGCGCTCGAGGAGGCGGTCCACCAGTTCGTGCTCACCCGCCGCACGATCGGCCCCGGGGGGCGGGCGGACGAGTTGGCGGAGAGGCTGACGGAAGTGACGAGCCTGTTTCTCGTGACCGGCGTCGAGGCCTGGCGCGGCGACGAGACGGAGATCGGGCACCTCCTCCTCATGACCGAGGACCGCGGCGAGACCATGGAGCGGCTCCGGCTCTCCGACCTGGGAACGGGCGGAACCCAGGAGCAGCGGTCGGCCCTCGGGTATGCGATCACCCTCTTCGAGCGGATCGCGTGGCTCGTCCGACAACTGGCGATCTCCCTCGAGGGCGCCGAGGAAGGACCGACGCACGGCGATTCCCCGGCGGAGGCGAACCGATGACCGACTCGAGGCGGCAGGCGCGCGTCTCCGACTGCCGCGACCACGGCCCGGGCAGCGGGGCCGAGCTGTTCGTGGTCGAGGGCGACTCGGCCGCGCGCGCGGTCGAGAGCGTCCGCGACGCCCGCTTCCAGGCGGTCCTGCCGATGCAGGGCAAGCCGCTGAACGCCGTGCGCGCGACCCGACGCACGGTCGCCGCAAACCCGCTGTACGCGGCCCTCGTCGACGCGATGGGCACCGGCTGGGACCACGACTTCGACCTCGCGGCCGCCCGCTACGAGCGGGTCGTCCTGCTGACGGATCCCGACGCGGACGGCATTCACTGCGGCGTCCTGCTCCTCGGCTTCTTCCACCGCTGGATGCGGCCCTGGCTCGAGGACGGACGCGTGATCGCGGTCCAGGCGCCGATGTTCGAGATCGTGCCGGCCGAGGGCGCGCCGATCCGCGCGTTCACCGAGGAGGACTACCGCGAGCGTCTCGCCGAGCTCGCGCACGCAGGCACGGCGATCGAGTCGAAGCTGCGCCACCGCGGCCTCGGCAGCATCGACCCCGGCACGCTCCGGACCTGCTGCGTGGCACCGGAGACGCGCCGCTCGTTCCGGCTGCGGCCCGAGGACGCGGTGGCGGCGATCGAGGTCTTCTCGCCGGGGCTCGCGGGGAGACCCGACGCCGGGCCCGGGCCGGCCGGGCCCTCTCGCCCGCGAGGCGACGGCCCCGGGCAGCTTCCGCTCTTCGAACCGCCGGGGCGCGGGCCCGGCGGCCGCCGCGGCTGACGAGCCGGACGCCGACGCCGCCGGGGGTCGGCACCGGGGACATTCCGGCCTCGAACCTCGCCCGCCGCGGTTCGCCGCGGTTCGCCGCGGTTCGCCGCGGTTCGCCGCGGTTCGCCGCCGTTTGACCCCGCCGGTGTCCCCGCCGTAGGGCTCGGCCATGGACGCCCGTCGACTCTTCCTCGCCGCCAACGCGCTTCTCTGGATCGGCTACGGCCTCTTCTGTCTCGCCCGGCCGGGCTTCCTCGACGAGGCCGCCGGCATCGCCGCGAAGACGACGACCGCCACGACCGAGTTGCGCGCGATGTACGGCGGACTCCAGGTCGCGATCGGCGTGATGGCGGCCGCGGCGCTCGTGCGCCCTGCGCTCGAGAACGCGGCGATCGGCGCGATCGGCACGCTCGCGGCCGGGCTCTTCACCGGGCGTGCGATCGGCGCGATGGTCGACGGCGGGCTCTCGGGCTACACGGTCGGCGGGCTGCTGCTCGAAAGCACGCTCGCGTTCCTCGCGAGCCGGCTGCTGCGCTGACGCCCGGCCCCCGCGGTCTCGCGGCCGGCGGGGGCGACGTCCTCATCCCCCCCGTCGCCCGAGCCCCGAGGCCTCGTACACCGCGTCGATCACCCGCATGTTCGCGAGCGCGTCCGCGGGGCCGGTCGGCGTCGGCGTTCCGCGCCGGACGTGGTCGACGAAGGCGCGGAGCTGGTGGACGTAGGTCGCATCGCCGACGAGCCGCTCGCGCCGGGTGCCCGAGCCGGTCGTCACCCACAGGCGGTGATGCACGTGGGGGGCCACGAAGTTGAAGACGCGCATCTCGCCGAGATCACCGAACACGGCCGCCCGGATCGACACGAGTCGCGCCGAGAAGAGCGCACAGCGCATCCGGCCGGTGCGCCCGTCGGCGAAGCGCACTTCCGCCTCCATCGCCCGGTCGACTCGCGGCCGCGCGAGCTTCGCGCGCGCCGAGATCACCTCGGGCTCGGCGCCGGCGAGCGTCCGGAGCGCGTGGATCGCGTAGCAGCCGGTGTCCATGGTCGCGCCGCCGGAGAGGTCGAGCCGGTAGCGGATGTCGCCCGGCAGCGGCAGCGGAATGCAGAAGCTCGTCTCGATCCGGCGGATCGTACCGAGCTCGCCCGAGGCGACGATCTCGAGCATGCGGTGCGCGAGCGGGTGGTGGCGCCAGTGGAAGGCCTCGACCAGCCGCCGCCCGGTGCGCCGCGCCGCCTCGGCCATGCGGACGGCCTCGTCCGCGTTGGACGCGATCGGCTTCTCGCAGAGGACGTGCTTGCCGGCCTCGAGCGCCCGGATCGTCCACTCGCAGTGGAGCGAGTTCGGCAGCGGCACGTAGACGGCGTCGATCTCCGGGTCGTCGACGACCCCGGCGTAGTCGGGGAGCACGCGCGGCACGCCATGGCGCTCCGCCATCGCGCGCGCCCGCCGCTCGTCGCGCGCGGCGATCGCGACCACGCGTGCGCCGGCCACCGCGCGCGCGGGGCGCAGCAGGGCCATCGGCGCGATGCGCGCGGCACCGAGCACCCCGATGCGAAGCGGCGGCTCCGACTCGTCCATGGGTCGACGGCCGCGGATGCACGGCCGGGGCCGAGCGTATCGGCCCGTGCACCCGGCGTGTCAATCCCGCGCGGTGCCGCGCGCCGACGACCGACCCCGCGGCGCCTCAGCGGGCGGCGAAGCGGCCGCGGAACAGCCTGAGCCCGAGGGCGAGGAGCACCGCGCCCTGCGCGAACAGGACGCCCGCGGGCAGGAGCACCGCGTCGAGCCCGCGGTCGCGCAGCACGAGGTCGACGAGCCCGCTCATCGCCCAGCGCGACGGCGTCCAGTCGGCGATCGCACGCATCCAGGACGGCTCGACGTGGAGCGGCCACCAGAGGCCGCCGATCGCGGCGACCGGCAGCACGAGCGCGAGCGCGATCGGGAGCGCCTGCTCGAGCGATCGCGCGAGCCCGGCCGCGAGCGCGCCCATCCCGACCGCCGCGAACGCCGTCGCCGCCACGAGCAGCAGGACCGCCGTGGGCGAGGAGCCGAGCGAGATGCCGAAGACGAGGGCTCCCCAGGCGAGCAGCACGAGAAGCTGGAGCGCCCCGACGAGGACTCGGGCGGCCGACTTGGCGAGCAGGACGCGGGTGAAGCCGACCGGCGCCACCAGCAGCCGGTCGACGACGCCGGAGCCGGCCTCGACCTGCAGCGAGGCGGCCGTCGCATACACGACGGAGAGCAGCATGAACATCACGGCGAAGCCCGGCACGTTCTGCTCGTGGGCGCGGCGCGAGATGCGATCACCCGTCAGGTTCGTCTCGCGGGCCTGGACGCGCGGCGTCCCGACCGGGTCGGCGATCTCGGCCGCGTCCCGGCTGGTCAGCAGCAGCGCCACCTTGACCCGGTTCACGCCGACGCCCTCGGCGGGGTCGGTCAGGAGCAGGATCTCGCTGTTGCGCCCCTGGAGGTAGCTCTTGCTCATCCCTCCGGGGAACACGACCGCGGCGGCCGCGGTGCCGCGGTCGCGGACCATCGCCTCGGCCTCGTCGCGCGACACCTCGACGACGTCGGCATGTTCGCGCAGCAGCTTGACGAACGTGCGCGCGACCGGGCCCTGGTCGTCGTCGACCACCGGCACGAGCAGCGGTGGGCGCTTGCTGCTCTGGTAGCGGGCCGCGCTGAAGATCGTGATGAAGAGGATCGGCCCGAGCAGCAGCCAGGCCGCGGCGCCCCGGTCGCGCAGGAGGAGGCGCAGCTCGTTCAGGAAGACCGCGATCACGCGCCGACTCGCGCGGGCGCGGGCGCCCTGGACGTCACCGACGCCGCTGCCCGCGGCCCGGGCGCGCTCCGCGGAGGCGCCGCGGCGCGCGCCTCAGAGGTCGAAGCGACGAGCGTAGGCGGCATAGCGGGCCGTCTCCTCGTCGGGATCGAGGCCGAACTCGTCGAGGGAGTAGCGATGGCGGCCGCGGCGGTCCTTGGGGTTCTCCGCGAGCCACGCCCGCATCCGCCGGTCGAATTCCGGCGTGAACTCCATCCCCAACGCGTCGTAGAGCCTCTGCACCACGCCGAAGGGGTCGCGCATCAGGTCGCGGTAGAGCACGTCGACCACCCGACCGGAGGGAACCGCGCCTTCGTCGCGGGCGCGCAGCGCGCGCTCGAGCCCGTCGTGCCAGCGGCGGGTCATCTCCGCACCGGTCGCGACCGGGTCGACCTCGTCGCTGAACACGCTGCGCAGCGCGACCGTCAGGCTCGCGAGCGAGCCCACGACCTCGAGCGGGGCGCGGTGCGTGAAGACGAGGCCCGCGTCGGGGTAGGCCGCGATCAGGGCCGCGATGCCGAAGAGGTGGGCCGGCGCCTTCACCACCCAGTGGCCGGTCGGGTTTCCCCAGTCGAGGTGCTGCAGGAAACGGCGATGCCAGCGGTAGCAGCCGGCGAGATCGCGCGACTCGAGCCACGTCTCGTAGGACGGGACCTCGTACATGGTCTGGAACTGGAAGGTCTCGAAGCAGTGGCTCGTGATGACGAGGCACTCCTCGGGCAGCAGTGCCCCGGTCGGGTGGATCTTCTGGAACTCGGGCGCGAGGCGGTGGAACCAGCGGATCTGTCGGTCCGCCATGGCGATGCGCGGGTCGCGACCGGAGAGACTGCGGCGCGGCGGCGGGGACGGGTACATCATCTCCCAGCCGAGCGGCGCGCGCGACTCCGGGTCCTGCGCGAGCAGGCCGTGAAGAAGCGTGGTCCCGGTGCGCGGCAGCCCGGTCACGAAGATCGGCCGGCGGATCGGCTGGGTCGCGATCTCCGGGTGGCGCCGCAGGTCCTCCTGCATGCGCAGGCGGCTCGAGAGCAGGCGCACGATGTCCTTGCGGGCGGCGATCCGGCCGACCAGGTTCAGCTTCGCTTCGGAGTCGATCGACGAGACCGCGCGGTCGAGAGGCTCGCGGTCGAAGTCGGGTCCCAGGTCGTGGAGGCCGGTTCGGCGCCGGGCCGCCTCGATCATCGCGCCCGCGTCGAGGCGGACGAGCGGCCGCCCCGTGCGACCGACCTGGTTCAGCGCGCGCAGGATCGCCGGGCCCTGGAACCGCTCCGGGATCACCACGACTCCCCCCGGGCGTCCGGCCGGGCCTCCCTGCGCCAGGCGAGCAGACCCGGAAGCCCGAGGAGGACCTCCCTCGCCCGCTTTGCGAGGGAGAGGGCGAGGCAGGTGTCGGGCGGGATCCCGAGCGCTCCACCGAGGACCACGTACCCCCCCTCCTGCACTCCCAGCGCGCCGGGGACGGCAAAGGCGGCCGCCCGAACCGCCTGGCCGAGGCTCTCGAGAAGCAGCGCCCCCGACATTCCGACGGGAGTACCCAAAAAGCGGAGGGCAAGCCACACCTCGCCCACCCCGGCGAGCCAACTCGCGAGATGCCAGCCGAACGACTCCAGCATCGCCGCCCGGTCGGCGTGGATCGCCGCGACGGACCGGTCGATCTCCTCGGCCCGAAGCCCGAGCGAGGGCCCTTCGCTCCGCTCGAGGAAGCGTTCGAGGGCACGCCCCCCCGTCCCGAAGATTCCGCGGCGCTGGGCGATCCAGAAGCCCGCGGCGAGGCCCGCGAGGAGGAGCGCTCCGAGCGCGGCCGCGAGCCCGAGCCGTCCGCCGCCCCGGATCGTCACGAGGGCGATCACGCCGAGCAGCGAGAAGGCGACCTGGGAGAAGACGACGAGCGTCACGTCGACGACCACGCTCGCCGCGGCCGTCCCGCCCCGGACGCCCTGCCGACGCAGGAAGCCGGTCCGGGCGACGCTGCCGCCGATCTGCATCACGGGAAGCAGCGAGTTCACCGACTCTCCGATCCAGCGCCCCCGGGCGAACGCGAAAGCCCCCGGGCGCCCGGGGGCGGGGAGCAGCGCACGCCAGCCGAGGGCGTCGAGGACGAGCGGGACGACGTGGAAGGCGGCAACGACCAGGAGCCC
>JAGWVP010000199.1 GCA_018970825.1 bacterium
GGCAGGGGGGGAATCGTGAACAAGGCCTCGCGTCCTCGGTACACCGTCGTCATCCTCACCTGGAACTCGAAGCAGCACGTCGGGCCCTGTCTCGACTCGCTCGCCGCGGCGTCGCCGGGCGAGCCCTGCGACGTCATCGTGATCGACAACGGCTCGACCGACGGGACCCCGGAGATCGTGCGGGAACGCGCACCCGGGGCACGTCTCATCCGCAACCGCGAGAACCGGGGCGTGGCCGCGGCACGCAACCAGGGGCTCGTGCTCGCCCGCACGCCCTACTCGATCATCCTCGACGTCGACACGGTGGTGGGGGAGGGGGCCTTCTCCCGGTTGCTCGACTTCATGGAGTCGTCGCCGGACGTCGGCGTCGTCGGGCCGCGTCTCGTCATGCCCGACGGCCACGTGCAGCCGAGTTGCCAGCTCTTCCCGACGATCGTCGACAAGCTCGTCCGCCAGTTGCCGAACGGGGCGGGCGACCGCTTCCTGCGCGAGGTCGAACTCGCGGACTGGGACCACGACGGGCTGCGCGACATCGACTACGTCGTGGGCGCCTGCCAGGCGATCCGCATGCGGGCGCTCCACTCGGTCGGCTGGCTCGACGAGCGGATCTTCTACGGCCCGGAGGACGTCGACCTCTGCCTGCGCATGCACCTCGCGGGCTGGCGCGTCGTCTACATGGGCGACGCCGTGGTCAGGCACGAGTGCCAGCGCGTCACCCGGCAGCGCCTCAACATGCTGACCCTGCGGCACATCATGGGACTCGCCCACCTGTTCGCGACCCACCGCTACCTCTTCTCGCGCGAGAGCCTCTACCGCCGCATCGCCGAGGTCGGAAGCCCGAGCCCCCGGCCCCGACCGGCCCACGCGGCGGTTCCGGTCGCCGATTGAGCACGGCCCCGCGCACGGGTCGGCGTCGCGCGGGAGATCCGCGTCCCGACGTTCTCGAGCGCATCGGCCGCGACGTCGTCGCCTGCACGCGCTGCCCGCGGCTGATCGCCCACTGCAGGGAGGTCGCGCGGGTTCGTGTCCGTCGACACCGCGACGAGGTCTACTGGGGCCGGCCCGTTCCCTCCTTCGGCGACCCCGGTGCGCGCCTCCTCGTGCTGGGACTCGCGCCCGCGGCCCACGGGGCGAACCGCACCGGGCGGATGTTCACCGGCGACTCGAGCGGCGACTGGCTCTACCGGGCGCTCCACAAGGCGGGCTTCGCCGACCGGGCCCGCTCGGTCGCGCGCGACGACGGCCTCGAACTCCGGGGTGCGTGGATCGCCGCGACCGCGCACTGCGCCCCGCCGGACAACCGGCCGACGCCGGACGAGATGCGCCGCTGCCAGCCCTTTCTCGAGCGCGAGATCGCGGCGCTCCCGAGCCTGCGCGCCGTGCTCGCGCTCGGTCGCATCGCCTGGGACGCGGCACTCCGAGTACAGCGGTCGCGCGGCGTCGAGCCGACCGTCCGCGTTGCTTTCGCGCACGGCGCGACGCTCGCGTGGACCGACGGGCTTCGCATGGTCGGCTCGTACCACCCGAGCCGACAGAACACGCAGACGGGCCGCCTCGACGAGAAGATGCTCGACGAGGCGGTCTTCCTCGCGCGCCGCGCCTGCGGGCTTCGCGCACTCGTCCGTCCGCGGACCTGATTCGCCCCGCGGTCCGTCGTCCGCACCGCGTCGCGACGAGCCGCGCGGATCGCCTGCCGCGTCCGCGACGAGCCGGTCAGGACTTGCCGGCGCGTGCGGCCGCCTCGGCGAGCTTGCCGAGCACCTTGTCGGTGAACATCCCGTCGGCCGTGAGCCCGAGCGATCGCTGGAAGGCCTCGAACGCGTTCAGCGTGACGGCGTCGAGCTTGCCGTCGATCGGGCCCTGGTACTCCTTGATCGCGGTGAGCTGTTCCTGGACCCTCTTCACCACGTCCGGCGAGACCTTCTGGTCGTGAGCGTCGGCGTCGATCGCGCGGATCGCCGCCTTGGCTCTCTCGGCGGCCTCGCGGCCCGCCTTCGAGGGATCGGCGGCCTGGCAGCCGAGCGACGCGAGGAGGAGCGCGGAGACCGCACCGAGAAGGGCGGTCCGCCCGAAGGTTCGCCGGAAACTCATGGCCCCGCTGCTATCCGCGCGAAGGCGTCGTGGTCAAGCGGCCGTCCGGGGCCGGGGCGACGCGGCTTCCTCGCCGACGGGCGGACGGCTATAGCGCGCGACGGTGGAACCGTGGCGATCGTGACCGAGGCCATGCGCCGGGGAAGCGCCGCCCGGCGCTGCGACGTCGCGGTGGTGGGTGCGGGACTCCCCGGGCTGATCTCGGCGTCGATCCTCGCGCGCGGCGGCGCGCGGGTGGTGCTGCTCGACGTCGCCCGTCGCCCGGGCGGACGACTGCAGACGCTCGCCCACCAGGGGTTCGCGATCGACGTGTCGCCGCCCCTGTGGGAGTCCGACGGACTCGTGGAGGCGCTCGCGGCCGCGGGCGTCGCCGCACCGCCGCTCGCGCCGGTGGTCGCGCGGCGCGACGTGTTCGCGGCCGTGCTCGAGGGCGGGGCGGTGCAGGGCGGCGTGCATCCCCTTCCCGCCCCGGGCACGGTTCCGTCGCCCGCGGTGCTCGAGGCCGTCGCGTCTCTCGTCGGGGTGAAGCCCCGGGCCTGGGCGCGGATCGGCGAGGCCGCGGGCGAACTGCTCGCGATCGACGACCGGGCGGAACAGGAAGCGGCCGCCGGCGTCGCTTCGCCCCGCGGGACGCTCGGGGAGTGGGCGGCGTCCCTTTCGCTCGAGCCCGCGATCGCCTCGGGACTTCTCCGCTCTGCCGAGGTGCTCGGCGCGTGGGACGGGTCGAGGGCGGATGCTCGCCGGGTCGCGCACGGCCTGCGCCGACTCGCGGCGGGCGACGCGACCCACGTCGTTCCCGCGGAGAACGCCGTGGCGGGTGCACGCGGGCTGATCGACGCGCTGGTGGACGCCGCGGTCGAGGCGGGCGTGGAGATGCGGCTCGGCACCCGCGTGCTCGCGCTCGAAGTCGACGGCGGCCGCCTGCGCGGGCTCGTCGTGCAGCGCGAAGAACTCCCGTTCCTCGCGACGCTCGAGGCGGATCGCGTCGTGCTCGCGGTGCCGCCCCGTGCCGCGCGACGGATTCTCCCGGCCCTCGCCCCTGCGCCCCGGGAGGCGCCACCCGCCTCCGGCTCGATGTTCGGCGTCGCGTTCGGCCTCGGCAGGGCCCCCTGGCCGCAGGATGCTCCGCCGCCTCCGGCCGTTCGCCTGCTCGGCCCGCCGGGCGCGCGAGGGAAAACGGCTGCTCCGGGAACGCCCTCCGCACCGATCCTTCTCTCCGCGCCGCAGGCGCACGCTCCCGCAACGGCCCCGCCGGGCAAGGCGCTCCTCCTCGCGCACGTGCCGCTCCCGGGAGACGGCCTCGATCGCGGCGAGACGAAGCGGGTCGAACTGCTCGTGCGTTCGGCCGTTCTCGACCTGCACCCGGGCGTCGAGATCGAGTGGGAGCGGTCGTGGCTCCGTGCCGGGGAAGCGTGCGACCCCTTCGTCCTGCCTGCGTCGCCCGAACCGCTGACCGCTCCCGCAGGCGTGCACGTCGCCGGATGGGGCGTTCGCCTTGCGCGCTGCGTCACCTCCGGCCCTGCCGCGGCGGCCGCGTCGGCCGTCGCCGTCGCGCAGGCGATCGCGAGCGAGCGAGACGAAGGCGCGGAACGCGATGCTTCTCTTGGCACGCCCCGGCGCTCGGGCTAGATCCGCAAGGCTCGGCGCACGTGGAGGCGCCGGAAGACCCGACATGCGACACCCGCGACTCCGTTCGATCCCCCTCGCGATCGCGTCGGCGCTGCTCTTTTCGGCCTGCAGGGCCGGCGATTCCCGGCCCGAGACCCCGGAGGCGGTCGTCGCGACCTACCTCGGGGCGCTCCGGTCGGGAAGCTACGCCGCCGCCTACGACACGCTCACGCCGAACATGACGGCGGAGAAGGGCAAGATCGCGTGGGTCGCGGAGCAGACCGCCCTCATGCGCGCCGCCGACGTGAAGATCCACTCCTTCGAGGTGTTTCCGGCGAGGCCGGAGGGGGACCGGGTCGTCGTCCCGAACCTGCTCAAGTCGAGCGACAAGTTCATCAACAAGGGCGGGGCGAACGAGTACGAGCTCTACACGCTGGTCCGCGACGGGGCCGGCCGATGGAAGATCGAGCAGCAGCAGCTGGTCGAGAGCGACGGGGTGGCCGCCTGGTTCCCCGAGAGGGTGCGCGAGTAGCGCCGAGGCCCGTCGTCCCGCGCCGAAGTTCCCGCGCGGACGTCGAGGAGGTGTGTTCGTGACGTCGAAACTGCCGAGACTCCTGCCGGCCCTGCCGATGCTCCTGCTCGCGGCCTGCCACGGAGAGGTCGAGATGACGCCGCTCATCGACCGCAAGATCTACATCACCGACCGATTCTACGACGTCCAGGCGGTGACGCCCGAGCACGTCCTCGTCGTCGGTTACGGCGGCAAGGTGCTCGACTCGCACGACGCGGGCCGCAACTGGGAGATCCGCAAGAGCGGGACCGACAACGCGCTCTTCAAGGTGCGCCTCGTCGACGGGAAGACCGGCTGGGCGGTCGGCCAGGCGGGGACGATCGTCAAGACGACCGACGGCGGCGCCACCTGGGCGCCCCAGCAGAGCGGCACCGAGAACTACCTGTTCGGCTTCGCGGCGCCGAGTGCCGACCACGTGATCGCCGTCGGCGACAAGGCGACGATCGTCGAGACGAAGGACGGCGGTGCGACCTGGGCGGCCCGGCAATGGGAGGCTCCGAAGTCGGCGGATGCCGCGGCGGGCGGCCCGGCGGCCGACCAGGACGTCGTGATGCAGGCCCCGACGTTCTACGACGTCGAGTTCGCCGACGACAGGAACGGCTGGATCGTCGGCGAGTTCGGGAAGATCCTGCGCACGCGCGACGGCGGCGCGACGTGGAAGGAGCAGGAGGGGACGCTCGTCGGCGGAGAGATCGTCGACGCGCTGAGCCTCCCGACCTTCTTCGGCGGATGGTTCAACGACGCGAATACGGGGGTCGTGGCGGGCCTCGAGAGCCGCCTCGCCGAGACGGCGAACGGCGGCGACAAGTGGGCGTTCGCCGACGTCGACTCGAAGGCCGCGGTGCCGCTCTTCTCGGTGAAGACCTTCCCCGACGGTTCGGGCTGGGCGGTGGGCTCGGCCGGGCAGGTGCTGCGCAAGAAGGGGCTCGGCGAGAACTGGCAGCCGGCCGACATCGGCATGCGGCTCTTCTCCTGGATCCGCCAGGTCGACTTCGCGGACCCCGAGCACGGATGGATGGTCGGCGGCTTCGGGACGATTCTTCGCACCAAGGACGGCGGGAAGACCTGGGTCCCGATGGCCGCCTGATCGGCCCCGCGACCCCGACGACGAAGCGCCCGACATCGACGAGGAGAAGCCCGTGACCGCCGAACCGCAGAACCGGACCAAGGAGTCCCCGCTCTACTGGCTGGGGCGCAAGCTCATCGAACAGCGCCTGCCGGTCATGGGCCTCGTCTTCCTGACGACGGCCTTCTTCGGGTGGCACACCTGGAAGCTCTACGAGGGCGGATTCGTCACGACCTTCGGCGACCTGCTGCCGCAGACGCACCCGTTCATGAAGGTGCACAACGAGTACGCCGGCAGCTTCGGCGGCGCGAACAACGTCGTCGTCATGGTCGAGAACGAGGACGGCATCTTCACCGTCGACACGCTGACGCGCATCTACCGGATGACCGAGGAACTCGACAAGGTCTACGGCGTGAACCACGCGCAGATCGACTCGATCGGCCATCGCACGACCCGCTCGCTCAAGGTCGCGGCCGGCGGCCTCATGAACTCGGAGCCGGTCATGATCGGTCCTCCGAAGACCGAGGAGAAGGCGCAGGAGATCCGCGACACCGTCCACAACACCGAGAGCATCTACGGGATCCTCGTCTCGCTCGACGACAAGGCCGCGCTGATGCGCGCGAACTTCATCGAGGGCAAGCTCGACTACGAGCGCATCTTCGACGAAGTGAGGGAGCGCGTCGTGCTGCCCTTCACCGGCGCGTGGACCGGTCTCGGCTTCTCGTCCAGGGACGATGCGACCGGCGCCCCCCCGGCGACCGTCGATTACGTCCAGGCGAACTCGCCGCCGGCCGGCAAGGTCGTGCTCGGGGACGTCGTCACGTCGGTGGACGGCAAGCCGGTCGCGAACCGATTCGAGGTCGCGCGCGCGGTGGGTGCCCACGGGCCCGGCGAGAGCGTGAAGCTCGGCCTCGTGCGCGGCGGCCAGGCGCTCGAGGTCGAGTTGCCGGTCCAGGAGT
>JAGWVP010000200.1 GCA_018970825.1 bacterium
CGCGCCGGCCTCGGGTCGGCGCGAACGGGCCTCTCGGGCCCGGTCGGCGGCCTCGCACTGCGACCGGTCCGCGTAGAGCCCGGCGCCCCCCTCGCCGTCGAGTCCGAGGACTTTCGTCGAGACCCGGTCGAAGAGGAAGCGATCGTGGGTGACGAGGACGATCGCGCCGGGGAACTCGAGCAGGCTCTCCTCGAGCGCCTCGAGCGTGTCGAGATCGAGGTCGTTCGTCGGCTCGTCGAGCAGCAGGAGGTCGGCCGGCTGCAGCATGAGGCGCGCGACGAGCACGCGGGCGCGCTCGCCGCCGGACATCCGCCCGACCGGGACTTCGAGGCGGTCACTCCCGAAGAGGAAGCGCTTCGCCCAGCCGGCGACGTGGATCGGGCGGTCGCGGAAGACGACGTGGTCGCCGTGGGGCGCGAGCGTGCGGCGAAGCGTGGTCGCCGGGTCGAGCTGTTCCCGGTCCTGGTCGAACTCGACGACCCGGAGGCCGTCGGCGAAGGCGACGCTCCCGCCGTCGGGTGCGATCCGCCCGGCGAGCATGCCGAGGAGCGTCGTCTTGCCGCTCCCGTTCGGCCCGAGGATGCCGAGTCGCTCGCCCGAGCCGATCGAAAGGTCGAGCCCCGAGAGGATCGTGCGCTCGCCGAACGACTTCGCGAGCCCCTCGGCGACGACGAGACGGCGCGTCCGGCGTTCCGAGGCCTGGAAGTCGATCGTGGCGGTCGCCGTCCGGCCCCGGTCGCGGGCGTCGGCGAGGTCCGCCTGCAGGCGCCCGGCTTCGTCGATCCGCGCGCGCGACTTGGTCGTCCGCGCCTTGGGGCCGCGCCGGAGCCACTCGAGTTCGCGCCGGACCCGGTTCGCGAGCACCTCCTCGTGCCGCGTCTCGGCGAGGAGCGCCTCGGCCTTGCGCTCGAGGAACTCGGCGTAGGTGCCGCGCGAGTCGAGTAGTCCCGCGGGATGGCGGCGGTCGAGTTCGAGGACGCGGTTCGAGACCGCCGCCAGGAAGGCGCGGTCGTGGCTCACGACGAGCCACGCGAAGGATTCCTCCCGCAGGAGGCGCTCGAGCCAGAGGATGCCGTCGAGGTCGAGGTGGTTCGTGGGCTCGTCGAGCAGCAGGAGCTCGGGCTCGAGGGCGAGGGCGCGCGCGATCGCGAGTCGCTTGCGCCAGCCGCCGGAGAGCTTCCCCGCGACCGCGTTCGAGTCGGCGAAGCCGGCGCGCCCGAGCGCGATCCGCACGCGGGCGTGCCGGGTCTCGGGCTCGAGTTCGAGCCCGTCGAGTCCCGCGTCGACGACGGTTTCCGCGCTCGCTTCCGCGGGGAAGACGGGGTGCTGCGGGACGTGTGCGAGCGCGAGCCCGCGCCGACGCGACACGCTGCCCTCGTCCGGCGCCTCCAGTCCCGCGAGGATCGCGAGCAGCGTCGACTTGCCGCTTCCGTTCGGTCCGACGAGCCCTGCGCGGTCGCCCTCGAAGAGCCCGAAGGAGAGGTCCCGGAACAACGGCCCCGCCCCGAAGGCCTTCGAGATCGACTGGCAGCCGAGAAGGATCGACACGAGCGGTGCGCGGGCGGGAGCGGCCGCGGGGCAGCGTCAGAGGTTGATCGTCCGGCCGGCGACGGCGAGAGCGGCTTCCTTCACCGCCTCGGGCAGGGTCGGGTGCGCATGACAGGTGCGGGCGACGTCCTCGGCGGAAGCGCCGAAGGCCATCGCCAGGGCGAGCTCCGCGACGAGGTTCGAGGCCTGCGCGCCGACGACGTGCGCGCCGAGGATCCGGTCGGTGCGAGCGTCGGCGATGATCTTCACCGCACCCTCGGTGGCCGCCATCGTCTTCGCGCGCGCGTTCGCGACCAGGGGGACGCGGCCGATGCGAACGTCGAGTCCACGTTCCGTGCACTGCTCCTCGGTGAGCCCGACGCCGGCCGCTTCCGGCTCCGTGTAGACGACCGCCGGGACGAGCAGGTGGTCGACGTGACCCGCGCCCCCCGCCATCGACTCGGCGCAGGCGACGCCCTCCTCCTCCGCCTTGTGCGCGAGCATCGGCCCCGGCACGAGATCCCCGATCGCGAAGATCCCCGGCACGTTGGTCTCGAAGCGCGCGTCGACCACGACGCGGCCCCGCGGGTCCTTCGCGACTCCGAGTTCGTCGAGGCCGAGGCCCTCCGAGCGCGGCCGTCGACCGACCGCGACGAGCACGACGTCGGCGTCGAGCTGCGAGGCGGCGCCGTCCGCACCGACCAGCGAGAGCGAGACTCCCGCGTCGCCGACCTTCGCCGACTCCACCTTCGTCTCGAAGCGGAACGCGAGACCCTGCGCGCGGAGCGCCCGCTCGAGCAGCTTCGCGACCTCGCGGTCCATCCCGGGCACGCATCCCGAGGTGAGCTCGACGACCGTGACCTTCGATCCCAGTCGCCGCCACACCGATCCGAGCTCGAGACCGATCGCGCCCGCGCCGACGACGACCATCGAGGACGGGACCGAGGGAAGGGCGAGGGCGGCCGTCGAGTCGACGATGCGCCGGCCGTCGAAGGGGAGCCCGGGGAGCTCGATCGGCATGCTCCCGGTGGCGACCAGGATGCGGGGCGCGGAGAGATCGCGGACCGCTCCATCCGGTCCGGTCACGACGACCGTGCCGGGTCGCGCGACCCGGGCCGTCCCCTGCACCGGCACGACCCCGTACTTCTTGAACAGGCCCGCGATCCCGCGCGTGAGGATCGTCACGACCTTGTCCTTGCGCTTCATCATCGCGGGCAGGTCGACGCGGACGCCGTCGACGATCACGCCGTGCTCGGCCAGATGCTTCGAGGCGTGCTCGAAGTGCTCGCTCGAGGTGAGTAGTGCCTTGCTCGGGATGCAGCCGACGTTCAGGCAGACGCCGCCCAGCGCCGGGTCCTTCTCGACGCAGGCCGTGCGGAGCCCGAGCTGGGCAGCCCGGATCGCGGCGACGTAGCCGCCGGGGCCCGCCCCGATCACCACCAGGTCGAAGGTCGAACCTCCGTCCGCCGTCTTCTCGTCGCCGCGTGCCACGTTCATCTCCTCGTCGGGATCTCCCCTCGAGATTAGCCGGTGGCCGGCAGGTTCCCAATGGCGGTGCGGGGCCTACCGGGCCGCGGCCGATCCACGTCGCCCGCTGCCGGTGGGCGCGAGCGGGGAAGAACCGCCCGTTCGATCACGGGTCTGCCCGCCGGAGGCCGGTCCGGACGGGCCATGGGCCTCAGTCGAGGATCTCGACGGGGTCGACGCCCGTCCCTACGGCGTTCTGCCGTCCGAACTCGTCTTCGAAGCCATGCCGACCTTCTCCCGGACTTCCGTCGCATGGTGCTGCACGGGTGAGCGTCGTCCCCTGCCCCGGCGAGGCCGTGCTGCCGATGGGGCGACATCGAGCCTTTCCGGCCTCGACGGGGCCCGCGAACTCGACTCGTCCGTCGGACGGCCTGCGTTGAAGGTACAAGCGGACCCCTTCGTGCCTGGCGCACGAGGGCATCTTCTCCCTGATCAGGTCCCCGAACACGAAGTGCAGGTAGGTGTCGAAGAATCGGATGTCCCACTCCGAGTTTTGACACAGGAACGCGCGCAGGAAGTAGTTCGATGCCCGGAAGATCGCGAGGGGGGGTCGCTCTCGATCGGTAATACGCGACCACGTCTTCCCCCGACGGGATCGTGGACTCGTGGTGCCCCGCCGGAAACGAATCTCGTCGAATGGCCTGAACCCACGCGACGAGGGCCTCGAGGGCACGCTTCATCGGTGGGCCCGGTACCAGGCGACGGTGCGGCGCAGCCCCTCGGCGAACGGCGTCCGGGCCTGCCAGCCGAAGCGCTCCCGGGCCCGGCTCGTGTCGAGCCGGCGTCGCGGCTGCCCGTTGGGCTTCGAGACGTCCCACGCGATCCGGCCGGCGAAGCCGCATTCCCGCGCGACCGCCTCGGTGAGTTCCCGGATGGAGATCTCCTCGCCCGAGCCGAGGTTCACCGGCTCGGAGGAGTCGTAGAGCTCGGTCGCGGCGACGATGCCTTCCGAGGCGTCCTCGACGTAGAGGAACTCGCGCGTCGGCGAGCCGTCCCCCCAGGCGACCATCTCTTCGTCCCCGCGCTCCGCGGCCTCGATCGACTTGCGGACGAGCGCCGGAATGACGTGCGAGGTTTCGAGGTCGAAGTCGTCGCCCGGTCCGTAGAGGTTCACCGGGAGGAGGAAGATCGAGCGGAACCCGTACTGCTCGCGGTAGGCCTGCGACTGCACCAGCATCATCTTCTTCGCGAGCCCGTAGGGTGCGTTGGTCTCCTCGGGGTAGCCGGACCAGAGGTCGTCCTCGCGAAACGGCACCGGTGCGTGCTTGGGGTAGGCGCACACCGTTCCGACCGCGGTGAAGCGGCCGACGCCGTGCCGCCACGATTGGTGCATCAATTCGGCGCCCATCACGAGGTTCTCGTAGAAGAACTCGGCGGGATGCGCGCGGTTCGCGCCGATGCCGCCGACGTTCGCCGCGAGATGAATCACGACCAGGTCCGACGGGTCGGGCGCTGCGCCGCTCTCGACCGCTGCTGCGTCCGCCGCGCGGAGCTGGGCGGGGACCCGCGCGGCCGGCGCGAGCGCGTCGGTGAGCAGGCGCCGCACGGCGTCGCGGTCGACGAGGTCGTAGTCCGCGCGTCGGGGCACCAGCACGTCGCGTGCCCCGCGCGCGCGGAGCGCCTCGGTCACGAACGACCCGAGGAAACCCGCACCGCCGGTCACGACGACCCGCTTGCCCTGCCAGAAGTCCTGTCTCATCGTCGGGGAGACTCGGCGTCGCCCGCCGAGATGCCGCGACGATGCACGGCCGGGCCCGATCGCGCCAGCGTGAGATAGGGTGCGAAGAAGAAGAGCGGCCAGAGCATCCCCCCGTGGCGTCGCGCGAAGGTCCCCCACTCGCGAAACGGCAGCCCCGTCGCCGACGCGAGCGCGTCCCATCGCCGGGCGAGCGGGAGCTCAGCGTCGCGCCACGGGGGGAGTCCGCGGCGGCAGGTGCCGACCGTGCCGGGCGAGACCAGCAGGTCGCAGCCCGCGCGCGCGCAGCGCAGCCCGTAGTCGAAGTCGCCGAGGCCGTGGCGGAACGCCCGATCGTTCGTGCCGACGAGAGCCGCGACCTCGCGGGGGATCAGCACGCAGTTGCCGTTGAACGTGGCGCAGCGCACGGGCCGGTCCGACTCCGGGAGCACCGCGAGCCGGAGCGGGTCCCAGGCCCGCGGCCGGCCGAGTCCGCCGTAGCTCACCTTCCCGGTCGAGGGGTCTCGCGCCGCGCCGACGACGACCGTCCGCGCACGTCGATCCGCGTCGATCTCCCGCCACGTCGACAGGAGGCGGGCGAGCCCGTCGGGATCGAGCCGGAGGTCGTCGTTCAGCCAGAGGAAGAACTCGGGGTCTTCGTACCGCGCCGTCTCGAACGCGAGCCGGGTCGCGCCGTTCCAGTACAGGCTGCCGTCGCCGCGCAGGATCCGGGCCGCGGGGAAGCGACGCGCCACCGCCTCGGCGGTGCCGTCCCGCGAGCCGTCGTCGACCAGCACGACCTGCCAGTCGACGTCACTCGCGCCGGGGTGGCGCGCGGCGGCCTCGAGTGCCGCGAGTCCCTCGAGGGTGACCTCGCGGCGGTCGCGGCACGCGACCAGCACGGCGCAGCGGGGGCGCGCCGGGCCGGGAGGGGTGTCTACCACCATTCGACCCAGGCGAGCGGGTCGCCCTCGACGCGATAGAGCGTGAACACGGGGTCGACGGGGTCGCCCAGGTCGTCGAAGCGGATGCGGCCGGTCACGCCCTCGAAGTCCGTCGCGGCGAGCGCGTCCACCACGCCGGCCCGCAGGCCGGCGGACGAGTCCGCGCCCGCGTCGAGGGCCGCACGGATGGCACGCATGACCGCGATCGCGGCGTCGTAGGCATAGGGGCCGTAGGCGCTCGGGGCGGAGTCGAAGCCCGCGGCCGCGTAGGAGGCGACGAAGGCGGGGCCACCGGGCATCTCCTCGACGGGCACGCCGACCGTGCTCGCGAGCGTGCCGATCGCGAGGCTGCCCGCGGAAACGAAGTACGCGGGATCCTTGATCCCGTCCCCGCCCATCAGCGGGACGTCGAGGCCGGCCTCGCTCGCCTGCGAGCGAAGCGTCGCCGCGACCGGGTACTCGCCGCCGAAGAAGACCAGGTCCGGCGAGGTCGGGATCGCCTCGGCGAGGAAGAGTGCGAAGTCCTTCGCGTCGTCGGGGACGAGCTCCTGCACGGTGACGGTGCCGCCGATCGCGGTGAACGC
>JAGWVP010000201.1 GCA_018970825.1 bacterium
TACCAGGCCTACTACGCGGGAGCCGTCGCGATCGCCGGCCTGGCCGACCAGAACTTCCAGGACGCACTCCAGAACTTCACCGGGATCCCCGGGGGAACCGGCGGCCTGTTCGCGACCTTCATGCAGGACGTCGGACTCTGGCAGAACGTCTCGCCGGTGCCTGGTGCCTCCCTTCAGAACCCGTCGCAGGGCACGGTGGCGAACGCGAGCCCGGACGAGGGTTCCCAGTCCACCTTCCGGAACTCCCTGCAGTCGCTGTCGGGCACGGCCTACGACACCTCGTGCAGTTCGAACTGCTACGCGACGGTCACCTCGATCCTCGAGGAGCCCGGCTGCTCGACGTCGGACCCGACGGGCTGCTCAGCGATCATCGCGGCCTACGCGTCGCTCGCGGAGAGTTTGGTCGCGGCGATCACGACCTGCACGGCGGCGGATTCCTCAGCCTGTCCGACGCAGCCGCCGAACGCGGTGCCGAGCATCGACCAGTACAACGCGACGGTCGTCTCGATGTACCAGCAGGCGGTCTACGCGATGCAGCAGGCCTTCACGATCGAGTACGCGACCAACCAGGCGAACTTCTTCTACGGCCTCGCAAACCCGGCGGCTCCCGTTCCCCCCGGTTTCACGGAGAATTCCTGGGGTGGCGTACCGGGCACGTTCTACTCGCCGCAGGCCGGCGCCTTCGATGCCGCGACGGAGTCCGGGGTCTACGACCAGGCCCAGAGGCAGCTCGCGCTGATGTACGCCGCGCGGATCAACGCGCTCTACGCGAACACCCTGTCCTACCTCTTCACCGACACGCCGATCGGCGGCCAGGCATGGCCGACGGAGGCTGCCACGGTCGTCATCGGCGGTTCCTCGACGCCGGTCCCGAACCCGATCCAGTACGCGAGCCAGGTCGGGGCCAACCTCTCGCCCGGGGCTCCTCTCGACCTCGTCCAGCTCGGCGGGGCGACGTGGCGTGCCGAGACCGCGCTCTACCAGTACTCGGGCCTGCAGGACGTCAACTCCTGCATCTCCGCCGTCGAGAGCTTCAACGCTTCGGCGAGCGCGCCGGGACTCATCACGACGGCCCTCGCGGGCGGAGCCTGCCCGTCCATCCTCGCCCTGCCGGGAGGCGGCTCCCTCGACGAGTCGACGTTGAACGCGACGACGATGAACCCCTACACGTCGTTTCCGGCTGCGGCGGGGACGATCACGCTGGCCGGGTTCCAGGCCGGCAACCTCTCGCTCTGCGGGCCGACGGGCAACGCGGCCTGGTACGTGCCGGCGCCCGCGTTCATCGGCAATCTCGCCGGACTCGTGGCCGGCGCGTCCTACCTGTGGTGCGACGACGTGGACGTGCCGTCGGCACCCGACAGCTCCTCGTACTCGCCGCCGGGCAGTGGATCGCAGCTCAACATGGGCGGGACCGGCCAGAATGCCTCCTACCAGACCGAGGACGGCGCGCTGAAGTACTTCGGTGCCGTGGTGAACGCCTTCGTGCCGACGGGCGCGACTTCCAACTCGAGCGGCGTCTACAACGTCGACGACCCGACGCCGGAGGGCTGGGGCTTCGACAAGGTGGCCGACGGCCCCTCCTCCGCCCTCTCCACCCTGACGGTCACGCTCCAGGGAACGGGCCAGGTCGTCACGCTTCCCTTCGGGCTCTTCATGAACGACGTGAACGGCGCCGCGATCCTGTCGGTCAACGTGCCCACCGACGCGAGCCTCGCCACGACGGGCTACACCTGTTCGGCCGGAGACGGCCTCCAGTGCGCGTTCTTCGACGGCACGACGGTCCAGCTTCTCGTCATCTCGCAGGCAGAACTCGTGGGCCAGTCCGGCTGGGGTCTCTTCTCGCAGAGCTGCCCGAACGGGGGGTGCTGAAGCCGACGCGCGCCCTCGTCTCGCGCGGCGAGGGCGCGCGTCGCCGACCGCCGGTCGGCTCGGCCCGCGGCCGGGTTCCGCGCCCCCCGGCCGCGAGCGTCCCGGTCAACTCCGCGGGGGCCGGGGCAGGAACGGGCTCGTTCGACGCACGTACTCCTCGTAGCCCGGACGGCGCTCGGCCATGCCGCGCTCGAGCATCGGTACGCCCGACACCCGCCGGAGCAGGAACGTCATGACGAGCGGGGAAAAGACCGTGATCCATCCCCGGGGCACGGCGCACGCGATCAGCCAGAACCCCCACCAGACGCAGGCGTCGCCGAAGTAGTTCGGGTGGCGCGTGTAGCGCCACAGGCCATGGTCCATCACCCGCCCCGCGTTCGCGGGGTCGGCACGGAAGCGGGCCAGTTGTGCGTCGCCGACCGTCTCGAAGAAGAAGCCGATCGCCCAGGCGAGCACGCCCGCCGCATCCCATGGGCCGAGCGACGCCGGTACGGCGGAACGCTGCGCCGCCTGCAGCGGGGCCGAGACCACCCAGAGGATCAGCGCCTGGAACGCGAAGACGGTGAAGAGGCTCGCGACCGGGAAGCGGTCGCCCCAGCTGCGGCGCATCGCCTGGTAGCGCGGATCCTCGGGCCGACCGTGGTTGCGAAGGAAGATGTGCACGCCGAGCCGCAGGCCCCAGACCGTCACGAGAACGAGAACCAGGAGCCCGCGCGTGCGAAAGCCCAGGGGAGAGAGCGCCAGCGACACCGCGGCGACCAACGCGAATCCCGGTCCCCAGAAGACGTCGACGATGCTCGCGTCGCGCAGCCGCAGCGAGAGCAGCCAGAGCAGCAGAAACGCCGCGGCGACGATCGCGAGCGCGGCGGCGGCATGTTCGTGGACGAGAGGCACGCCCGGCTTATGCGACGAATCGAGGCGTCAAGCAATAGTCGGGAGACCGTCGAGCATCGAGGCGCGCCCGTCCCGCGGCGAAGCCGGGCGGCTCGAACACGCCCGTGGTCACTTGCGCGACCGCGCGAGTTCCTGCGACCGCGGCCCGCAGCCCGGGTGGCGGCTCGGCGGGGCATGCGGCCACCCGCCGACCGGGTCGGGAATCGAGTGTCAGCCGAAGATCAACTGCACCGCCATGCCGAGGATGCAGGCGTATCCGATCATGTAGCAGATCGCGCGCCACGGCTGGAGGTGGTTCATGTAGGCGACCCAGTGCGCGAGCCGCGCGATCGTGAACGTCCAGCAGTACCACCAGGTGGCCGAGGCCGAAGCGCCGTTCAGCACGAAGGCCAGCGCGACCGCGAGGAACGGCAGGATGTTCTCGAGGTCGTTGCGCTGGATGCGCAGCGCGTGCGCGACCGCCGGGTGCTCGATCTCGCTCGACGTCCCGCCGAAACCCTTCGCGTCCTCGGCGTTCACGAAGGCCTTGTTCCGGAAGCGTGCGACCGAGGTGTAGGTGCCCGAAAGCAGCATCTTGATCGCCAGGATGCCCGCGCAGGTGGCGTAGGTCCGAAAGGCCGGGTCGTTCGCGAGATCGATCGCCATGGGAGGTCCCTCCTCTGCGGCCGACATGCTCCCGCCGGGCACCGCGAGTCAAACCGCGGGGGCGGGGGCGGCACGGTAGCGAGGCTCCGCGTGCTCGGCGTCGCGCCTCGCGCGTGTCGCGCTTTCGATTCCCGGCCGACCGGCCGGACGCGGCTCCTCAGAGCGGCTTCGAGTTCAGCGCCGTCATCCCGCCGTCGACCACCAGCACCGCGCCGGTCGTGAACGAGGCGGCCGGGAGCACGAGCGAGAGGATCATGTGGGCGAGCTCCTCGGGCTCGCCGTAGCGCTTCAGCGGCACCTTGCGGCGCGCGAACTTGTCCTTCGCGTCCTCGGGGATGATCGCGGTCATGCCGGTGCGCACCGGCCCCGGGCAGACCGCGTTCACGGTCACGCCGCGCGCGGCGACCTCGACCGCGAGCGACTTCGTGAGCCCGATCACGCCGTGCTTGCTCGCGGTGTAGGCGCTGATGAGCGGTGTGGCGCCGAGCCCCTCGGTGGAAGCCGTGTTCACGATCCGGCCGGCGTCGGACGCGAACAGGTGCGGGAGCGCTGCCGCGCACACGCGCATCGTGCCGGTCAGGTTCACCTCGAGCGTGCGCCGCCACGCCTCCTCGTCGCCGAAGGCTCCGGGCAGGCTCACGCCCGCGCAGTTCACGACGATGTCGAGGCCGCCGAGCGTGCGCGCGACCTCGCCGACGACGCGCGCGACGGCGTCGCCGTCGGAGACGTCGAGCGTCCACGTCCGCAGGTCGCCGCCTGCCGCCGACGCCTCGGCCAGGACCTTCGCGAGCGCGTCGGAGGAGAGGTCGACCGCCGCGACCCGCGCACCCTCCGAGGCGAGGAGAAGTACGGTCGCGCGACCGATGCCGCTCGCGGCACCCGTCACGAGCGCGCGACGCCCCGCGACCGAACGCGCCGGGTGGGGCGCGCGCGGCGCGCTCATCGGCCGGAGCCGGGGCCGGCCGCCGGCTTCGGCGTCGGCGCGGCGCCGGGGACCTCGTCGCCTTCGCGGCCCGGGAAGATCGCGCTCACGAGCTCGCTCACCGAGCGCAGCATCTCGCGGTCGTCGGTCAGCGAGTTCGTGACCGCGACCGTGCAGGCTCGCCGCGGCGAGAGCCCGCGCGCGACCAGCTGTCCCGCGTAGACGAGCAGTCGCGTGCTGACGCCCTCGCCGAGCCCCGAACCGCGCAGCGTGCGGACCTTCTCGCCGAGCGTCGCGAGAGCCAGTGCCGTGTCGGCGTCGACGCCGCTCTCGTGGCGGATGATCTCGGCCTCGCGGTCGCGCGGCGGGTAGTCGAACTCGAGCGAAACGAAGCGCTGCCGGGTCGAGTGCTTCAGGTCCTTCAGCACGCTCTGGTATCCCGGGTTGTAGGAGATCACGAGCAGGAAGTCGGGGTGCGCCTCGAGGATCTCGCCGCGCTTGTCGATCGGCAGGATGCGGCGGTGGTCGGTGAGCGGGTGGATCAGGACGATCGTGTCCTTGCGCGCCTCGACGACCTCGTCGAGGTAGCAGATCGAGCCGCGCCGGACGGCCTGCGTGAGCGGACCGTCGATCCACACCGTGTCGTCGCCCTGGATGAGGTAGCGGCCGACCAGGTCGGAGCCGGTCAGGTCCTCGTGGCAGGCGACGGTGACGAGCGGCGGGGTCTCGCCGCGTGCGCGGTGGACGTCGCCGTCGTGGCCGGCGCCCGGCCCGAGCAGGCGGTGAGCCATGTACTCGACGAAGCGGGTCTTGCCGCAACCGGTCGGGCCCTTCAGCAGGACCGGCAGGCGACAGGCGAACGCGGCAGTGAAGACGTCCACCTCGTCGCGGACGGGGAGGTACCACGGTGCGGCTTCCGACATGGGGCGATCTTCGCTCGTTTGGCGGGGCTTCGCACGCGAGGCCCCGGCCGAGGCCGTCCCGGGCCCGACTCGGTCGATCGAAACCCGCAGCCGTCAGTCGAGGCCGGAGAAGACGGCGTCGACCGGGGCGTCGAACGAGGGCAGCACCGTCGAACGGATGCGGCCGGCGCCGAAGACCTCCGGCTCGGCATAGGCGCCGTCGACGAGCCGGTGGATCTCGACGGTGCGCCGCCGCGGGTCGACGATCCAATACTCGGCGACGCCGTTCTCGGCGTAGATCGAGAGCTTCTCGACGCGGTCCCGGGAGATCGAACTCGGCGAGAGGATCTCGACGGCGAGGTCGGGGGCCAGGCCGAAGAACTCGTCGAGGCTCGCTCCTTCGAGACGGGCGAGCGAGACGAACGCGACGTCGGGGGAGAGCGTGTCGCCGGACACCAGCTCGAAGCCCGTGCTGGATCCGAAAACGAGACCGAGAGTGCGCTCGGATACATGGCGGTCGAGCAGCGACGCGATGGAGACCTCGACCCGGCCATGGCGCGGCAGCGCCGGCGGGCTCATGACGATCTGCCCGCGGAGCAACTCGTAGCGCCCGACGTCGCGCGGGGGGCGCGCATCGATCCACGCGCGGAACTGGGCCTGCGTGAAGCGTTCCTCGGACCGGAAACTCGCCTCGATCGCCATCGGCTCCACGTCATACCTCCTCCCCATCGCCACGGACAAGGGGGAGGAATCGCGATCGGCGGGACGAGTCGCCATGGCAGGCGCGACATGAAGTCGCGCGGGGCTCGTCGACGGGACGGCGCCGTGCGCCGCGCCGCTCAGTGGATGCCGGGAGCGGGGGCCAGGGCGAGCGGGTCGATGCCGAGCGTGCGCAGGCATGCTTCCCAGAGGTCGCCCGCGTCGGTGTCGAAGACGAGACCGACGTCGACCGGGATGTTGAGCCACGCCGACTCCGCCATCTCGGCGTCGAGCTGGCCCGGTCCCCATCCC
>JAGWVP010000202.1 GCA_018970825.1 bacterium
GTGGCGCGGCACATGTGCCTCAACATGGGCGGCGCCTACCAGAACAGCCTCGTCTTCCGGTACCTCGACACCTTCCCGCGGCCGCCGCAGGTTCCGGCGTGGCCGAGCCTGATCCCGGAGCCGACGCCCGAGGAGCTCGAGAAGCGGATCGAAGAAGGCATCCGGATCGTCGGCGACCCCGAGGACTGCCGCAAGGGCGTGCAGAAATACGTCGACGTCGGCTGCGACCAGCTCATCTTCGGCGTGCTCGCCTCGACGCAGCCGATGGACTTCGCGAAGCACTCGACCGCGCTGTTCGCGAGGGAAGTCATGCCCCACTTCGACAAGGACCCGGTCCACCGCACGACGCGCCACCGCGAGGCGGCGCTCGCCCGGAGCGCCGCGGCGTGATCCCGACGGGCGACGCCGGGGCGGTGCGGATCGTACCGCCCGGGCGGCTCGTCTGGGGGATGCAACTTCCCGTCCAGGCGCAGAGCGCCGTCTTCGCGGCGCCCTGGGAACTCGAGGCCGGCCCCGAGGACCTGCTCGAGGTCGCCCGGGCCTGCGACCGGAACGATTTCTTCTACGTCGCCGTCTGCGATCACGTCTGCGTGCCGCGTGACCGATCCGAGACGATGCGGACGACCTGGTACGACACGGTCGCCACGCTCGGGTGGCTCGCGGCGGCGACCCGGCGCGTGCGTCTCCTGTCCCACGTCTTCGTGCTCGCCTACCGGCACCCGCTGGTGGCCGCGAAGTCGTTCGCGACGTTGGACGCCCTCTCCGGAGGGCGCGTCATCCTGGGGGTGGGCGCAGGTCACCTGGAGGCGGAGTTCGAGGCCCTCGGCGTCGACTTTTCCCGGCGCGGCCGCCTGCTCGACGAGGGCATCGAGGCGGTTCGAGCGGCCTTTCTCGGAGAGTACGTGACCCGCGAGGGTACCGGGTGGTCGGCCCGCGACGTCGGCCTTCGGCCGCGGCCGGTCCAGTCGCCGCGCCCGCCGATCTGGGTCGGCGGATCGACTCCGGCGGCGCTTCGGCGAGCCGCCGAGCGAGGGGACGGCTGGCTGCCGCAGGGGACCCCGCGCGCGGAGATTCCCGCGGCGATCGATGCGATCCTCGCCCATCGTCGGGCGACGATCGGAGACCGCCCGATCGAGGTCGGAACGATCAGCGAGTGGATGTACGTCGGGCGTCCGACCTTCGAGGTGCCGGCGAACACGAGAACGGGATCGCCGGAGGAACTGGCCGAGCACCTGCGGGGCTTGAAGCCCCTCGGCGTCCATCACTGCGGGGTGCGCTTTCGCGCGCGGTCCCGTGAAGAGCTCGTCGAGCAGATCGACTTGTTCGGTTCGCGGGTGGGCCCGCTCGTCAACGCCTGATCCGACGAACGTCGAGGGGCCGACCGCGGCCGGCCCGGAAGGAAGCGATCATGCTGCTCGAGAACCGCACCGCGATCGTGTCGGGCATCGGCCCGGGCATGGGGCGCGACATCTCTCTCGCCTTCGCCCGCGAAGGGGCGAGCCTCGTCCTCGCGGCCCGCACCGATCGGGTGGTCGAGGAGTTGGCCTCCGAGATCCGGGCGGGCGGTGGAAGGGCGATCGGGGTCGCGACGGACATCGCCCACGAGGGCGACGCCGAGCGGGTCGTCGAGCGTGCGATGGGGGAGTTCGGGCGGATCGACGTCCTGGTCAACAACGCCTTCAAGGGCCCTTCCTTCAAGCGCTTCGAAGACGACGCGCTCGCGTCCTGGCGAGCGGTGTTCGACGTGAACGTCTTCGGAGCGCTTCGGCTCACCCAGGTTGCGATTCCCCACATGAAGGAGCGGGGAGGCTCGATCGTGTTCATCAACACGATGTCGACCCGCATCGTCGAGGAGGGATCCGGGAGTTACGCATCCTCCAAGGGCGCCCTCCTGATCGCGGCCCAGACGCTCGCCCGCGAGCTCGGTC
This sequence comes from bacterium, assembly GCA_018970825.1. Classification (GTDB taxonomy): domain Bacteria; phylum Desulfobacterota; class Binatia; order UBA12015; family UBA12015; genus REEB422. Next base: position 1,929 of record JAGWVP010000202.1, read on the forward strand.
GGTACCGGATCCGCGTCAACTCCGTCGTCCCCGGCTACATCTGGGGCAAGGCGGTGGAGGGCTATTTCCGGATGCTCGCGCAGCAGCGCGGCACGACGCCCGAAGCGGTGTACGCCGAGATCGCCGGACAGACGTCCTTGAACCACATCCCGACGTCGGCGGAGATCGCCGACGCGGTCCTGTTCTTCGCCTCCGACCTCTCGCGCGTCGTGACGGGACAGGCGCTCGACGTGAACGGCGGGCACTTCTTCCACTGAGGCGGGCATCGCCCGGCGACGTGACGGGGCCGGGCCCGCGAAGGTCCCGGCGACCGCCGTTTGCGTGCGATCCCGACCCGGCCTAGGAGGCGCCGTGGCGACGGGCCGGATCATGGACGGCAGGCGAGGGGGCTCGCAGCCAGGTCCGCTGGGCGAGAGCTGGCGAGCCTGGGTCGCACTCGGGGTCGGGGTGCTCGCCGTGAGCGCTCACTCGGCCCTCGCCTACGGGATGTCGCCGCTCCTCAAGCCGATCACCGACGAACTCGGCTGGACCCGCAGCGAATACGCGGCCGCGATGAACTTTCGCATGCTGCTGCTCATGGTCGTCGCTCCCTGGGCCGGGAGGCTCGTCGATCGGCTGGGCGCCCGGGCGGTGCTCGCCGCCGGGGCGTTGCTCATGGGCGTCGGCACGCTCGGACTGTCCCGGATGGACTCGCTCGCGCCGCTCTACGGCTACAGTCTCCTGATCGGCCCGGGGCAGGCCTGCGTGGGGTCGGTCGCCGGCTCGGCCCTCGTGCTGCGCCTCTTCCGCCGCTGGCGCGGACTCGCGATCGGAATCCTGAATGGCGGCGACAACTTCGTCACGAGCGGCGTTCACATGGCCTCGGCAGCCCTGCTCGCGCGCCGCGGATGGCGGGGTGCGCTCGGGTCCCTCGGGTTCGCCTACCTGGGCCTCGCCGTGCTGGTCCTGCTCGTTCTGCGAGCGGGCGAGGGGCGATCCACGGACGACGACGAGTCCGGCGAAGACGAGAATCCCGCCCCGGTGGACGACCGGACCTCGGGGCCGCTCGAGGGGATTCCGTGGCGAGATCCGTCGCTCTGGCTCCTCCTCGCCGCCTACGTGCCGATCTACGCGTTCATCACCTCGGTCGGGATCCACTTCCCGGCATTCCAGAGGGATCTCGGCCGGTCGGCGGAGGCGGCGTCCTACATCTACGGGCTCACCACGGTCGTCGGAGCCGTGGGCTCCGTCGCCTGGGGATGGGCCTGCGAGCGATTCTCTTCGCGGGGCGCGCTCGTCGCCGTGGTGGCGGGGCTCGCCGCGACGTCGGTCTTCTTGTGGATCCCGCTCTCGGACGGGGGCTGGTATGCCTGGGCGGTCGGATTCGGAGTCGTCAATGCCGGGGCGGTCGCCCTGCTCGCGCTCGTCCTGAACGAGCTCTTCGGCTCGCACTCGATCGGCCGCCTCATGGGCACCGCGATGGTGTTCTGCATGGCGGGAACCATCGTCGGGAATTTCCTGTCGGCGGGACTGTTCGACCGCCTCGGAAGCTACCTCCCGGTCTGGCGCATCTTCAGCGCGCTCATGGTGGCGACGCTCGTGCCTGCGGTTCTCCTGTGGCGGCGTTCGGCGGGGCCGACGGCGTCCGCCCCCGCGGCCTGACGGGGGTCCGGGAGGCCCGCCACGGGTTGCAGATCGCATCGTCCGGGGGCAAGACAGGGCTCCATGGGAGACGGCAGAGACCGGGCCGTGTCGCTCGACGACGCGCTCATCGACGAGGTTCGCGCCGAGCGGATCGACGCCCTGCGGGGCCCCGACAGTCCCGAGGGCCGCGAGATCGGTCGGGCGGTCGGGGCGAACGTCGCGCGCCATCACCGTGCGAGCGGCCTCTCGCTCGCGGAGCTCGAGCGCCGCAGCGGCATCCGGGCCGACCTCCTCCAGGCTCTCGAAGAAGGCCAGGCCGTGCCGAGCCTGCGGGCCGTCTGGCACCTCGCGACCGCGCTCGAGGTTCCGTTCGGCCACCTGATCGCGAACACGATGCTCTCGCCGGCGAGCGATCCGGACTTTCGGGTGCAGAGAGCCGGCCGGGGCCGCGTCCTCGCCTCGGCCGACGGGGGATTCCGCTCGCGGGTGCTCTTTCTCGAGGGCGACCTGCGTTCCCCCGAGGTCTACGAGCTCACGATCGCGCCCGGGTGCGTCGAAGAAGCGCACGGGCACGCGACCGACACCTTCGAGCATCTCGTCGTCGTCCGCGGGGAAATCGAGATCGTGGCCGGGGAGTCGAGGGAGAAACTCCGTCCCGGCGACGCGATCTTCTTCCGGGCCGACGTGCCCCACGCCTATGCGAATCCCGGCTCGGAGCCGGCCGTGGCGCATCTCGTCCTGAGTTACGCCGCACGTCACTGATCCGCCGCGATCGGGGCCCGGCCCCGGGCGACGTGCCCAAGGAGCGTTCCATGGATCTGTCGACCGTCGACCACCTCCTCACCACCACTCGCTCGGTTCGCAAGCGCCTCGACTTCTCGGCCCCGGTCGACCCGGCCGTCGTCGAGCGCTGCATCGAGATCGCGATCCAGGCGCCGACCGGATCGAACCAGCAGGGTTGGCACTTCCTCGTGGTGACCGACGCGGAGAAGCGCCGGGCGCTCGCGGACCTGTACCGACGCGGCTGGGACATGTACGCGTCGGCCCGCGTCCAGCTCGACGCATCCGATCCGAGGGCGGCACAGATGCCGCGGATCGTGGCGTCGGCCGAGTACCTCGCGAAGCACTTCCACGAGGCGCCGGTGATGATCGTCCCGTGCATCGAGGGCCGCGTCGAACAGGCCCCGCAGTTCGCGCAGGCCTCGGTCTACGGATCGATCCTTCCCGCGGTGTGGTCGCTCATGCTGGCGCTCCGCTCGCGCGGACTCGGCTCGGCGTGGACGACGATCCACCTCATGTTCGAGAAGGAGGCGGCGGCGGTGCTCGGCATCCCGGATCACGTGACGCAGTCGGCCCTGCTGCCCGTGGCCCGGTTCACGGGGGCCGACTTCAAGCCCGCGAGCCGGATTCCGGCCCGCGAGCGAACCTACTGGAACGCATGGGGTGAGCCCCGCTAAGCCGCGGCATCCGGACCCGTCGGAGGGGCCGCGCCTCGCGATCCGGCCGCCTCAGAATCCCGCGTTCGGATCGACCACGACGTCCTTCTGGCTGCGCGGCTTGATGTACTTGCCCGTGATCATGTCCTTGTAGCCCATGCCGGGCCCGATCATCGGGTAGACGTGGGCCGACTGGTCCACGATCACCTCGAGGAACGCCGGCCCCTCGTAGCCGACGAAGGCCTCGAGCGCGGGACGAAGCTCCGAACGCGAGGCGACCCGACGCGCGAACCCGAACCCGTCGGCCTCGCAGGAGCGGACGAAATCCTTCTTGTGAAGCGACTTGTCCGAACCGGAGTAGCGGCTCGTGTAGAAGAGGTCTTGCCACTGCCGGACCATGCCGTCGCCGTAGTTGTTGAGCAGCAGCACCTTGACGGGGATGTCGTAGGTCGTGAGCGTCTCGAGTTCGCCGAGGTTCATGCGGATCGAGCCGTCCCCGTCGATGTCGATCACGAGCTTGCCGGGGTTCGCGAGCTGGGCGCCGATCGCCGCGGGAAGGCCGAACCCCATCGTGCCCATGCTGCCGGAGGTGAGGAAGGAGCGTGGCTTCACGAAGTCGAGATACTGCGCGGCCCACATCTGGTGCTGCCCGACGCCGGTCGTGACGATCGCCTCGCCGCGGGTGATTTCGTTCAGGACGGCGATCGTCTCCTCCGGCTGCACCAGGTCGGAGCCCCGGTTGAAGTCGAGCGGGTGGGCGCGTCGGAGGTCGGAGACGTGCTTCTGCCAGCGCGAGAAGTCGCGACGGAACGACTTGCCGGCGCGCGAGAGCTGGGCGAGGCCACGCTTCGCGTCCCCCACCCAGGCCCAGTCGACGCCCTTCACCTTGCCGATCTCCGAGGCGTCGACGTCGAGGTGAGCGATCTTCGCGCCGGGCGCGAACTCCTTCACCTTGCCGGCGACCCTGTCGTCGAAGCGCGAGCCCACCGCGAAGAGGAAGTCGCAATCCTCGACCGCGTAGTTCGCGAACGCCGTTCCGTGCATGCCGAGCATGTGGAGCGACAGGTCGTTGGTCGTGTCCATCGAGCCGATGCCGAGCAGCGTGGTCACGACCGGGATGCCGAAGCGCTGCGCGAAGGCGCGGAGCTCGGTCGCGGCGTCGCCGTTGATGACGCCGCCGCCCGCGTAGACGAGCGGGCGCTCGCTCGCCCCGAGCATCTGGAAGAAGGCCTTCGCGGTCTCCTCGGGGATGG
>JAGWVP010000203.1 GCA_018970825.1 bacterium
GCGTGTAGGTGAAGGGAGAGGTGGCGCTCGACCGGCCGAACCAGAGGAGAAGCCCGGTGAGAAGCAGGACCGCGATCGCCGGCGTGAGCCACCAGACCTTGTTCCTCCACAGGAACGCCATGATCCCGCCGTCCGAGTCTCGTCCTGACGCCATCTCGAAGCCTCCTGCGCCGCCCGCGGGCGACCGAGACCACGTTCCTACCGTCCGCGCCCCCGCCTTTCCAGCCCGGCGCGCCCGGTCGGTCAGTGCCGGGTGGGAAGGGGGACGGCCGGGAGCCGTCCCACCCCGCCGACCTCGACCTCCGGGTCGCGGGCGCGGCCGCGGGCCCGGAACTCCTCGCGACGGATGCCGTGCGCCTTCATCTTCCGGTGGAGCGTCGCCGCGTCGACCAGCGCGTGCTTGGCACTCGCTCCGATGCCGCCCCGGTGCTTGCGCAGCACGTGGGCCAGGTAGTCCCGCTCCGCGCGGCGCAGGAACTCCTTGAGCGGCACCTCGTAGTCCGTCCCGCGGGCCCGCGCCGGCTCCGGCCCCCGGCGATCGCGCCCCGGCAGGTCCACCTCCCGGATGACGCCGCCCTGGCTGCGCAGGATCGAGCGCTCGAGGACGTTTCCGAGCTCCCGCACGTTCCCCGGCCAGTCCCAGCTCATGAGTTGCTGGAGGGCGCGGTTCGAGACCCGATCGACGCCCCGGTCCTTCGCCATCTCGGAGTTCCTCAGGAACTCGTTCACGAGCAGCGGAACGTCCTCGATCCGGTCCCGCAGCGGCGGCAGGTCGATCGGAACGACGTTCACGCGGTAGTAGAAGTCCTCCCGCATCGCGCCGCGGGCGACCAGTTCGTCGAGACTCACGTTGGTCGCGGCGATCACGCGCATGTTCACGCGGATCCGCTTGTTGCCGCCGAGCCGCTCGATCTCGTGCTCCTCGAGGACCCGCAGGAGCTTGAGCTGCATGCCGAGCGAGATCGACTCGATCTCGTCGAGGAACAGGGTGCCGCCCGAGGCGAGCTCGATCTTGCCCACGCGGTCGGCGATCGCACCCGTGAACGCGCCGCGCTGGTAGCCGAAGAGCTCGCTCTCCAGCAGCGTGTCGGGGAAGGCCGCGCAGTTGATCGCGACGAACTTGCCGCCGCGCCGACGGCCCTGGAAGTGGATCGCGCGTGCGCAGAGCTCCTTGCCGGTACCCGATTCGCCGGTGAGCAGGACGGTCGCGTCGTTCTGCGCGAGCGCCTCGATCTGCGAGAAGATCTCGTGCATGCGCGGGTTGCGCGACACCATGTTCGCGAACGAGTAGCGCTCGGCGAGCTGCCCGCGAAGCCACGCGATCTCGTCGACCAGGCGACGCTTTTCGATCACCTTCTCGGTCGCGAGCAGGATCTCCTCGACCTCGAAGGGCTTCGTCACGTAGTCGGAGGCCCCGATGCGGATCGCCTCGACCGCCCCCTGGATGGTCGCGTGTCCCGTCACCATGACCACGTCGAGGTCGGGCCACCTCTCCTTCATGTCGCGCACGAGGTGGAGCCCGTTCGTGTCGCGGATGCGGAAGTCCACGAACGCGAGCGAGTAGTCCTTCTGCTCGAGCGCCGCGATCGCGCCGCGCCCGTCGAGGACGCAGTCGACGACGTGCCCCTGCGCCCGGAACAACTCGCCGAGCTGGCGGCCGACCTGCGGGTCCTCGTCGACGACGAGGATGCGCGTCTCCCCCGGGGAGGTCACGGCAATCGACCGCCCGGGTCCCGGGTCGTTTCGAACGACCCGGCTCGCGGGCTCAGTGAGCCCACCGGGCCCGCCGGAGCCGGAGGCGCGCGCACGCCGCCGTCACTCGAGGATCCCCGTCAGCCAGAACAGCAGGTGGGCGCCCAGGATCGAGCCCAGGATGAGCAGCATCAGGCGCCCGGGCGGCGGGGTCATGCGCGGCCCCGAACTCTTGCGCCTCTGCGGCATGTGGAACTCCACCCGCACGGCCATGCACGTGTCGTAGGGCGCCGGCGCGGCAATTGTCAACCACCGTTTCTCGCAGCCCTGCACGGTTCGGGCAGGTCTGCCACGACCTCTCCCGGGGCGGTCCCGGCCCGGGCCCGCTTGCAGGGCGGGGGGCGGACCGCGACCTTCATGGCTTCCGACGGGCCGCGACGGCCGGTCGACGATCGGGAGAGGGGAACGGGACGATGCCGCAGGGTCTGAACCGCAGGAGCCGGGTGGTCACCGAGGGCGACAGCCGCTCTCCGAACCGGGCCATGCTGCGCGCCGTCGGCTTCTCCGACGCCGACTTCGCGAAGCCGATCATCGGCATCTCGAACGCCCACAGCACGATCACGCCCTGCAACGCCGGCATCGGCGGCCTCGCCGAACGGGCCGCGAAGGGAGTGCGCGAGGCGGGTGGCATGCCGCAGGTCTTCGGCACGATCACGATCAGCGACGGCATCTCGATGGGCACCGAGGGCATGAAGTGCTCGCTCGTCTCGCGCGAGGTGATCGCGGACTCGATCGAGACGGTCGTGCGCGGGCAGAGCCTCGACGGTGTGATCGCGATCGGCGGCTGCGACAAGAACATGCCCGGGGCGATGATCGCGATCGCGCGCCTCGACGTGCCCGCGATCTTCGTCTACGGCGGCACGATCAAGGCCGGCCGCTGGAAGAGCGACGATCTCACGATCGTGAGCGTCTTCGAGGCGGTCGGCGCCTGCAGCGCCGGAGCGATGTCGCACGACGACCTGCTCGGCATCGAGCGCAACGCCTGCCCCGGGATCGGCTCCTGCGGCGGGATGTACACGGCGAACACGATGTCGTCGGCGATCGAAGCGATGGGCATGAGCCTGCCCATGACGTCGACGATGGCGGCCGAGGACGCGGAGAAGGCCGACACGACCGAGGAGGCGGGCCGCGCGCTCGTCGGCCTGATCGAGCGCCAGGTGCTGCCCCGGCAGATCATGACGCGCGCGGCCTTCGAAAACGCGATCGCGGTCACGATGGCACTCGGCGGGTCGACCAACGCCGTGCTGCACCTGCTCGCGATCGCGCACGCGGCCGAGGTCCCGCTCACGATCGACGACTTCGAGCGGATCCGTCGCAAGGTCCCGGTCGTCGCCGATCTCAAGCCGAGCGGACGCTGGGTCGCGACCGACCTGCGACGCGTGGGCGGCGTCCCGCTCGTCATGAAGATGCTGCTGCGGGCGGGACTGCTCGACGGCTCGTGCCTCACCGTCACCGGCAAGACGATCGCCGAGAACCTGGCCGAGGTGCCCGACGCACCGCCGGCCGGGCAGGACGTGGTTCGCCCGATGGAGAAGCCGGTGTACGCGCAGGGGCACCTCGCGATCCTGCGCGGCAACCTCGCCCCCGAGGGCTCGGTCGCGAAGATCTCGGGCCTCAAGCTGCCGCGGATCACGGGCCCCGCGCGGGTCTTCGAGTCCGAGGAGTCGTGCCTCGAGGCGATCCTCGCCGGGCAGGTGAAGGCGGGCGACGTGGTCGTGATCCGCTACGAGGGCCCGAAGGGCGGCCCCGGCATGCGCGAGATGCTGGCGCCGACCTCCGCGATCATCGGGCAGGGACTCGGCGACAAGGTCGGCATGGTCACCGACGGGCGCTTCTCCGGCGGCACCTACGGCATGGTCGTCGGCCACGTGGCGCCGGAGGCCGCCCTCGGCGGCCCGATCGCGCTCGTGCGCGACGGCGACCGCATCACGATCGACGCCGACCGCAACCTGCTCGAGCTCGAGGTCGACGACGCCGAGATCGCACGGCGGCGGGCCGCGTGGAAGGCTCCCGCGCCCCGCTACACCCGCGGCGTGCTCGCGAAGTACGCGAAGTCGGTCGGCAGCAGCTCGCTCGGCGCGGTCACCGACTGATCCGTCGCGGTCCGGGTGCGCCGAGCCGACGGCGGTCGTCCAACCGGAGACCGCGCGCGGGACCGGGCACCGGATCGCCGGGTGCGCGTCTTCAGCGGCGCGGGAAGAGCTGGACGACGTTGCCCGGGCGGCGCGACTCGTCGCGCGCGGGGCCCGTCGTCGCCCCGCCCGCACCCGCCTCGCGGTCGCCGGGCCGCGCCCCACCCTCCCCGCCCTCGGCGGGGCTCGAGTCCGTGGACTCCGAGGAGCCCTTCGCGCGCTCCGCTTCGCGCACCTGCTCGTGCACCACGCCCACGTCGGGCGCCCTCTCGATTCGCACCGGCTGCCCCCCCATCGTGAAGCCGGTCCCGTCGACCTGCTCGCGTTCGAGGATCCAGGTCATCGGCTGCGGCGGGACGGTCAGCACGAGCAGGTCGCAGAAGAACCAGCCCGGGCGCCCCTGCGGTCGAAGACCCTCGACCCGGGCGAAGGTCGCCGGCCGTCCCTGGAAGTGGATCAGCACCAGGTCCCCGGGGCCGGTTCCTCGCGGACGCGCCATGGCCGGACCCTAGCGCCGCCGACCGCGGCGGCCAAGCGGTGCCGGGCGCTTCCACCCGCCCGCGCGATCCCGTAGAGCGCGCGCATGAGGCTCGCGGGAAAGGTGGCCGTCGTCACCGGTGCAGGCCAGGGCATCGGCCGCGGCATCGCCCTCGTGTACGCGCGCGAGGGGGCCTCGGTGGTCGTCGCCGAGCGTCGGGATCACCGGGCGGAGCGCACGGCCGGGGAGATCCGCGCGTCGGGCGGGACCGCGCTCGCGGTCACGACCGACGTCTCGAACCGCGCGAGCGTGCAGGCCATGGTCGATCGCACGGTGGCGGAGTTCGGCCGACTCGACGTGCTCGTGAACAACGCGCAGGGAATGCACGAGCACCGCCCGCTCGAAGACCTGACCGACGAGGAATTCGACGTCTTCCTCGTCTCCGGGCTGAAGGGCACCTTCTGGGCGATGCAGGCCGTGTTCCCTCACATGAGGGCGGCCGGCGGCGGGCGCATCATCAACATGGTGTCGCTGAACGCACTCGTCGGCGCCCCCGGGCTCGCCGACTACAACGCGACGAAGGGCGCGATCCAGGCGCTGTCGCGCACCGCCGCACGCGAATGGGGGCGCCACGGCATCCTCGTGAACTGCATCGCGCCGGGTGCGACCTCGAAGCGGGGACAGGAGTTCCTCGAGAGGAACCCCGAGGCCGCGCGACGGATCGCGGAGGAGCGACCGCTCGGCAGACTCGCCGACCCGGAGGCGGACCTCGCCCCGGTCGCCGTCTTCCTCGCCTCCGACGACGGCCACTTCGTGACCGGGCAGACCTATTTCGTCGACGGCGGGGCCCACCTCACCTGAAGAGTCGCGGCGGGCCGCCGACCGAGGCGGTTCCGCGCCGCCCCCGACCATGGCTTCCATCGCCGGGGCGCGCGGGGGCCGCGTCGCGACGGGCGCCCGCCGGTCAGAGTTCCAGGTTCGCGAGCGCGTCGAGCACGCGCTCGTCGGGGAGCGGTGCGCCGTCGGGTCGCAGCGGCAGGAAGCAGACGTGGCTCGCGCCGGCGGCGAGCTGGGCGCGCAGGCGCGAGACGATCGCCTTCTCGTCGCCCCAGGCGACGATCGCGTCGACCAGGCGGTCCGAGCAGCCGTCGGCGAAGTCCGCGTCGGTCCAGCCGAGCGAGCGGAGATTCTCGGTGTAGTTCGGCAGAGCGGGGACGTAGGTGCGCATGTAGCTTCGCGCGACCGCGCGCGCGCGGTCCGGGTCGCTCTCGAGGATCACGGCCTGCGCGACGCAGAGCCACTTGTCGGGCCCGATCACGGCGCGGGTGCGCGCAGTGTGCTCGGGCGGGACGAAATAGGTGTGCGTCCCCATCGTGCGGGCGGCCGCCAGCTCGATCATCTTCGGGCGAATCGCGCCCAGCACCGTCGGAGGAGTCTCGGCGGGGCCCACCGCGAGGAACGGCGCCGACTGCATCTTGTCGAGGTAGTCGCGCATCGTCGCGAGCGGCTTGCGGTAGTCGTGACCGCGCAGCCCCTGGACGAGCGGGGCGTGGCTCACGCCGATGCCGAGCAGGAAACGCCCGCCCGAGGCCTCGGCGAGCGTCTTCTGGCCCGCCGCCATCGTCATCGGGTCGCGCGCCCAGATGTTCGCGATCCCGGTCGCGACCACGATCTTCTCGGTGCGCGCGAGCAGGAAGCCCGACTGGGCGAAGGCCTCACGACCGACCGCCTCGGGCAGCCAGAAGGCGGGGTAGCCCCGCTTCTCGAGTCCCTGCAGGAACTTCGCCGCCTCCTCGGACGGCATCGTCTCGAGGAAGAACCACACGCCCAGCTTGCCGATGTCCATGACGCCCTTCCCTAGCGCACGGACCGAG